>JBBSHC010000579.1:0-3274 GCA_038253425.1 Leptolyngbyales cyanobacterium
AAGGGCAGCATTATGCGCTTGGGTGATGCCAGCCGGATGAAGGTCGAGACTATCTCCACAGGTGCGCTGACTCTTGACCTTGCCTTAGGTGGCGGTCTGCCGAAAGGACGCGTCGTCGAAATTTATGGTCCTGAAAGTTCCAGCAAGACAACGTTGGCGCTTCATGCTCTAGCAGAAGTCCAAAAGGCAGGCGGTATTGCGGCGTTTGTGGATGCTGAACATGCCCTTGATCCGGTCTATGCCAAAGCGTTGGGGGTTGATATTGATAATCTCCTCATTTCGCAGCCCGATACAGGTGAAGCAGCGCTCGAAATTGTGGATCAACTCGTGCGATCGTCTGCGATCGAAGTCATCGTGATCGATTCCGTGGCTGCCCTCGTACCCCGCGCTGAGATTGAGGGTGAAATGGGCGACTCCCACGTTGGTTTGCAGGCGCGCCTCATGAGCCAAGCGCTACGAAAAATTGCAGGCAACATGGGCAAATCCGGTTGCACAGTCATTTTCATTAACCAGCTACGACAAAAAATTGGCGTTACCTACGGCAGCCCCGAAACAACGACGGGTGGGCAGGCACTCAAGTTCTACGCCTCTGTAAGGTTAGACATGCGCCGCATCCAAACCCTCAAAAAAGGGACAGAAGAGTATGGCATTCGCGTTAAGGTGAAAGTCGCTAAGAACAAAGTTGCGCCCCCCTTCCGTATAGCTGAGTTTGATGTCATTTTTGGCAAAGGCATCTCGACCCTTGGTTGCCTGGTGGATCTGGCAGAAGAAACAGGCGTGCTTGTCCGTAAGGGAGCCTGGTATAGCTACGGTGGTGAGAATATCAGCCAGGGTCGTGACAACGCGATTAAGTACATGGAAGAAAAGCCGGACGTTGCGGTGAAAGTCGAGCAAGAGGTGCGACACAAACTCGAAATTGGTGCCGTTGTCTCGGCTAACTCGGTTGGCAAGCCCGATCCCGATGACGACGACGACGATCTTCTCGAAGACGACGAGTAAACCAGTCTTGCTTGCAGCAGGGTGAGAAGTACCTTTTGGAACGATCGCCCCCTGCTTGAATGCTTTGCCAAAAGCGCTGCACCGCTCAGCCCGATCAATTTTGGCTGTCAGGTGCTTGCCGCTTCATAAAGCGGTCTAAGACTTGTGCTTGTTGATCCAGGCTAAATGAAGGTGTCTGCTCTAATGCCACATCACTGTTTGACCTGGATGGTCTTAAAAACATTGAGGTTTCTTTGGCATCTACAGAGAGGGATGCATCCCAATCCAGTGTCGGTAACGGCGAAGTTGTCTTCGATTCGGTGTGTGTAGTGTCTTCAGCGCCAGCACCATCAGCGCACCGAGCGGCGTTGATCTGGTTGATCAGATCATCGGGTATGGTTTCGGCTGTCTTAGGGGCGCGGCAGATAAAAAAGGTAAAGGCTAAACTACCTAAACGAATTTGATCGCCATCTTTAAGGGGGATGCAGTGCCGTACAGCTTCACCGTTTACAAACGAGCCATTGGTACTGTTAAGGTCAATTAAGTAGAACCCTTTCTGCTCAACGTACTGAATGGCGGCATGACGACGCGACAAACGTTTGTCTTGAATCGGCAGGGCATTTCTGCGATCGCGACCCACGACCCAAATCTGTTGGGGTTGTAGCAGCGATTGAGTTTTGCCTTTAACCAAATTTGTGATCAAGCAGACTTTTTGACCTTGCGCTACTCCCTGCACGTACTGTAGTGCTACGTGACTTTGAGCTTTGATGCCAGTATTTTCCAGGTCTAAGATTTCATCTAGCAGGCTACGATGATGTTCGTAAAGCTTCAAAAAAACGCGGTACAACCCCAAGCGCTGCTCTAGTTCGGCGTTGCCAGATGCATTCAATACCTGGGAAGAGTATTCAGCCAATGAATGTGAGTCAATCATAAGGAATCATCATATTGAGATGTAAGACTGAAACGACGCTTTGCACAGAATGGTAGGTTTGACCTGTTGCGAATATTCTGTTGAGCCGTCAGCCAAAGGCTTGGCAGCGATGCCTGACCGCACAGCAGCGCGTTAATCGATAGTTAGTCTCTACGTTAGAATGCCCACTCTGAAAATATAACCGCACGATTACTGGATTGTTGCTCTACATCACCTACGGATTTGGTTCTGATGCCGACAGTCTTGATATACCGTAACAAACTTTGCCCTTACTATTGCGCTTGGTGTCGTGACTGTGCGGCTCGATTGTGATGGCACTGCTACACACGCTAGTCTCTAAAAGGACGTAGCGAATACGCTTGAGAAATGCCCCAACCGAGAGAGGTTGAACCGCCTGCCTCTACGTCATAACTAAGTCTACAGGGGTGAGCCTCCGGTTTTCTGACCTTGGGCTTGATAGTTTAACGGTTT
Source organism: Leptolyngbyales cyanobacterium (assembly GCA_038253425.1). GTDB lineage: Bacteria > Cyanobacteriota > Cyanobacteriia > Leptolyngbyales > Leptolyngbyaceae > Stenomitos. The sequence goes on from JBBSHC010000579.1 coordinate 2,381, forward strand.
AAAGCGTTCTGACTGTGAACGATTGGAAGTCAGCGCATCTACTAAAAAAATCAGTTTTGCTCTTGGTAATGAGCGTCTTGCCGTAGCTTGCTTCTGGTAAGGATATCGGTTTGGATGCCATCGGCTAAGGGCAGGTTCTTTGGGTGATTACTATGTTGCTTACTTCGTCGAGTGAGGAGATCCCCTCTCTGCCTTTTCATTCCGTAAAACAGCAAAAAAATGACGCTTGTATAGAGGTGTCAGAGCGCTCAGAATTTGAAAGAACCGCTTTTGGATCGTTCAAGGCGAAGGTCATTGCTGACGATCGTGGTGATGCTCAGGTTTGTCTGGATGCTGAGTCGGTTGCTCTCTCTAATGTGCGATCGTCGAGGGCTTTGTCTCGCCGCCAAGCGGACTCACTCGATGCTGCATCCGTAGCTCGAACCGAACGGGACGGACTACAGGCACTCTGCCATGCAGCAAGAACGAATGCGCGCTGGAAGGCAAGATCTGGCATTAGTAATCAGAAAACACCAGCAGCAGGCTTGCGTGAAAGCTCCATAACAGCGTATGCGTCACTAGCGCCTGCTCAAACGAAGACGTTCGCTGCGCCTGTATCGCCCTTACGAGCGCGCGATTGTATGGCGTTAGCTGGACTCTTTGAGCGCAACGATATCCATGCGCTCGAAGCAGATGTGAGCCAGCGCTTGCTTGCTTTGCTACCCGAACCCTGTTGGGAAGACGATGTGTTTGATTTTTTGAAAGAGTTTTTGTAACCGTTCTCAGACCTGCTTTGAATGCCTCTGTCGAGCGATCGGCATGTTCTCTCAGGCAGAATTTACAATCTGGCAGAATCACTCTTACAGCAGAGATAGTAGCCTTATCCATCCACTAACCTGAAGGCTGTCTGTAAAT
>JBBSHC010000580.1:0-3270 GCA_038253425.1 Leptolyngbyales cyanobacterium
CCTTTTACCTTTTGCCTTTTACCTTTTGCCTTTTACCTTCTGCCTTCTACCTTCTACCTTCAACTGGCTGACTGCTAAAAGCTTATGGCTCTAGTCTCTAGCATTCGTAAAGGACGGTTACGGTTCGGTAATTGCCCCCTACGACAGCCCCTTTTCAGGAAACACTTGCTAACCTCGTGAAGTATGCTAGTATCAATGGCTGGAAAGGCTGCTTCCTTTTAATCGCGCTTATCTATACGTTTCCGAGACTTAATCTAGGCAGCAACGGACAGAGTATTTACAAAATTCAATCACATGACCCCGAACGGTATGATCCAGCAGGTTACTCACCCAATGGTTAAATTGCAGCGACAAGTACGATCGCTGGTCGATGCCAAACTATTGAAACCAACTGACAGTATTTGGAAAATTGCGCTTCTCTATGGCGATGAATGGTCTTACTGGAAGCAAGAATTGCTTTCGTTTGAGTTCACCATGCAAGATCCAGTCAGCGATCTGCTCGCTGTGGAAAGCTGGGAAGAGGAAGAGTAAATAGCTTGCTTTTGAGAGGCTAGGGGCTAAGGACTAAAGGCTGAAAGCAAAAAGTTAGTCTTCAGTTTTTGTTCGCTTAGAATCGCTTTGCTTAGAGACACTGCCAGAGCGCCTGCGCCAATTCTTTTGCGGTGCGATAGCGATCGCTGGGGCGTGGTTCAGTCACACGCTCAATGACGCGGCATAGCGGTGGGGTTATGGCTGCATAACGCTCCAACCCAAAGCGGTAGCCCTGATTGGACTGTTTGTAAAAGCGGTTAGGGCTTTCACCTGTAAGCAGAAAAATTAGACTGGGTCCGATCGCGTAAAGATCGGACTGAGTGACAGGGCGACCCTGTGCCTGTTCAGGAGCGGCGTACCCTTCAGCACCAATCCGTGTGCCTGATGGCATTCCCACGGCTTTTACAGCGCCAAAGTCTAAGACGGTAATGCGTTTGTTCACCGTTTGTACTAGCAAATTGCCGGGTTTAATGTCGCGGTGGATGATCGGCGTTGAGTGGTTGTGGAGGTAGTCCAGCACTTCGCAGGTTTGCATCATCCATGCGATCGCCTGTTGCGGTTGAATGGGTCCCTGGTGCTTGACGCGTTTTTCCAGATCTTCACCGTGCAACAACGCCATCACCAGATACTTTTTACCCAGCTCAAGGAAGAAATCGTAAAACCTAGGCACACCTGGATGGTCTAAAGCTTTAAGGGTGCTTGCCTCGCGCTCAAACAGTTCCTGGGCTTTAGGAATGCGTGCCATGTCGGCATTCATCTCTTTCAGTACTCGTAGAGCAGTGTGCGGTTGCCCCGGTGACGCGATCGCAGCCGCTGGATGCCAGACAAGATAGGTCGTGCCCATGCCGCCCTTACCCAAAACACGCAACACTTGATACTGACGAATCGTCTTCTCTACTTTGATAGGCAACCCACAGCAAACGCAAAATAAGTTATCGGGCGGGTTGCCATCATGAGTGCAGGTTAGTTTCTGCTGCGGTGCCCCTAGCGGTGGTCTGGCAATAGCTGGTAACTGAGGCGTTTTGGCGATCGACGCTTGCGAGGGTGAGCCAGTCGCTGCCAAAATTTGTAATTGGAGGAGGGGACCACCGTGCGCCAACTGGAGCACCGCATTTTCGGTAATTAGCCCCTGAGACATCACTGCACCGTTAACAAATGTGCCATTCGCACTATGGTTGACTAGATGCCAGCCAGACTGTGCGTCTGAGCCAGCGCCCGCCGCCAACGCAACTCGGCGCAAATCGAGGTGATGTCGAGACACCAGACGATCGTCAAGAATGACATCATTACCCGGAGCACGACCAATGCGGATCAGTGCTTCGTTGCTAAAACACCACTGTTTCAAGGGCGTTTTTGATTGAGGGTGAAGCAGGGTCAGAATGACCATTCGTGTTGGCAGGGATGAGTGATGAATTACGTGGGATGAGTGCAGACACCGAACTCAAAACCTAAAACTCAAAACTCAAAACTTTTTACCTTAAATGTTCCAGATTGGGACGGACTTTGGCACGAATGGCGATCGCTGTGATATTGTCATGCCCATTATATTGATTGGCAAGCTCAATCAGTTGCCCAACGCCGTGCTCTAAATTGGATTGGGAACTCAGCATCGGCTCCACGTGGGTGCGCCAGTGCGTTTCTAGCAGATCGTTGTCTGTCAGACCATCAGAACACAGCAGCAGTAGCGTGTCTTCATTGAGTTCAACGTACTGCACGTCGGGCTTAATAAAGTGCTCATCGCGGGGTCCCAACGCCTGCGTTAGTTGGTAAGCATCAGGGCGGGCATAGGCAATATCAGGATCAACACCGCGTTGAATCTCACGTTGCCCCACTTCATGATCGATCGTAATTTGCTCTAGCCCCCGCTTGCGAGTAAAACGGTAGAGGCGACTATCTCCTACATGGGCAACCGCCGCTTCTGTATCTTGAATCAACACTACTACCAGCGTTGTGCCCATACGACCGCTACCAGAACGGGCGTTTTGCTGATTTACGTCATAGATTGCTTTATTGGCAAGCTGGACTGCTTCAATCAGCGTCTCTGGTCCAGGCAAGTTGTTTGCAGTGGTGCTTGAGAAGGGTGTGCCCTGCCATTTTTCCTTGAAATAGCGTCGTAATGTATCGACCGCCAGCGCACTAGCGACTTCGCCACCTGCATGTCCGCCCATGCCATCGCACAGAATGTAGAGGTTTTGTGCATGCACGGTTTTACCAGACGGGCTTTCAAGCTTAATAACCTTAGTTTCAATACCAAAGTAGTCTTCGTTGTGATCACGTTGCCGACCAATATCAGTGCGACCCGCATCTTCTAAATTAAATAGCTGCATTGGCAAGACGACCGTTGGCAGGTCATCGTTGTCGCTATCACTGTTGTCTGCTGCTCGAGCCGTTGGTATCGGTAGGGGAACTTCGAGACGTGTAGACGCATTAGCAGCACTCACATCAGTGGCACTGGGCGGTAGCGGCACCTGCTGATCTTGCGCTAGAGCAACAGATGGCTCGTTTGGTTCAAACAGCTCAGAATCGGGCATGATCTCAGTTTCAGGTTTGTTTGCCTGGAGTGCGTGGGCAATTTCCTCAATGCGCGATCGCAGGTCTGCCACAGTGATTAGTTTGCCTGCTTCCAAATCTGCTAATAGTAAAGAGATGGCACCAACTTGAGTGCGCTGTGACTGAGCAAACAATGTCTGCCACAGTTGACCTAACTGCTGCAAAGTGGGCGGAGACTCGGCTGAATCA
>JBBSHC010000581.1:0-3269 GCA_038253425.1 Leptolyngbyales cyanobacterium
AATCCCAGCCCGCCTGTTCCAACCGCCGACAGCGATCGATCACGCTACCTTTGGCTGCAAGGTTAAAGTACTGTTCTGCGACCTCTAATGCTGCATTCATCAGCGCATTCAAACGTTCTGCGAACGCTTCCGATGGAGCCGCCGTTGGTTCTACCTGAGCAATTTCTGTGGCGGCTGTGCTGGTAGCCAAGGTGCTGGGTGTAGCAACGCTAGAAGTTTCGGATGGTGATCGATGATAAAAGCGGCTGTAGAACTGCTCCATTACAGACAATAAATGTTCACCTAGACGATAAAGCCGTTGGTAGAGGGCGGCTTCGTCAACGGTTTCACTAGCGTTAGCGCCAGCAGTCTCAGCCAAGCCTGTATCCACTTCTAATTGGGTCAACAGTTGGTCAAGTGCTTTCCAGGGAGGGGTGATATAGCGATATTGAATCCCGATCGGCACGATCAATACCGCTTCGGTGCGATTGGCTTTAAGGAGATCTTCCACGCACCAGAACGCTATTTGGCTGAGACCAGGTTCAAGCGGACTCACAATCTCAGTATGACCATTGGTTGCGCCTTCAGGCGCGGCTGCCATTGGTAAGGAACCATTCACAAACAGATCACGAGCAGACCGCAACCCCACCCGATCGACCTTGCCCCGATGAATGGGGGTGCCACCCAAGCGGGAGTAAAGCCAGCCCATCCGTGATCCAGCCCACAGCGGAATGCCGCGATCGTAGATAAAATGGGCATGAATAGGGTGCTTAAGCGATACTCTCTGCTGTCGGGCAACCTTTGGCACAAGGCGAGATAACAGGTACGCTAGAGAAAATGGGTCGTCAGTGCTAGGGTGCCGAAACGCCATCAAAAACCGGATTTTCCCTGCTTGAAATTGGCGGTAAAGGTCTACCAAAACCTCTACATTAGTGGCTTCGACACGGCTGATTGCCGTCCGCGATCGCATAATTACAGGCAGCAGCCATTGTAGTCCGTTTACAACCACAGGATTGAGGCTGGGCGGAATAAACTCTAGTGGGGGCTGAACTTGGCGAATGAGACGAGGCAAAAGATTCCTCCTTGCTATGCAGATACAGGGGTTAAGGGCGTAGCGCTAAGACACGTAGAATTCCCCACAATACCAATGTCGCATCAAACACAACAATGTCAGACTTGTATCCCACAAAGCGGGTTGACCGTTTGATTGATTCTCAGTTTGAATCGCTCGATCAGGCAATTGCCCATATTAAACAGCTAGAGCATTCCAACACTGTACTGCAACAAAAAATCAACTACCAGGCTGAGTCATTAGAGCAACAAAGCCAGCAAATTGACACCATGCAAGCAGAGTCGAAGCGGATGCAGCAGCACCTGATACAGATGGAAAAGATGGCGTTATTGGGTCAGATGGTATCGGGCATTTCGCACGAAATTAATAACCCCATCAATTTTATCTATGGCAACTTGCCCTACGTTGAAGAGCATGTAAAAGACCTTTTGACGGTGCTACAGGCGTATCAGCAGAGCGACTCAGAGCGGAGTCCCCTGGTACAGAAAGCACTGCAAGCAGTTGAGTTGGATTTTGTTTTAGAAGATCTGCCCCGCATTGTCGCCTCGATGAAACTAGGAGCCGATCGCGTGCGATCGCTGGTGCTAACGCTACGAAACTTCTACCGACTGGATGAGCCTGAGATGAAGCCTGCGGACATGCATCAGGGCATTGAAAATACGCTGTTACTCTTGCAGCACCGATATAAACAAGCGATCACGATCGTCAAAGAATTTGGTGAGCTGCCGCTTGTAGAGTGTCACATTAACCAGATTAATCAAGTCTTTATGAACCTACTCAGCAATGCGATCGATGCCTTAGCTGAGCTGCAACCCAATACGTATCAAGAGCTGCTTACCAGCGCGGCACCGATTGCAACCATTACCATCACCACACAGCCTTTGGGCGATGATCGAGTCGCGATCGGTATTTCTGATAATGGACCAGGGATTCCGCTAGAAGTGCAGCGACGGCTGTTTGACCCCTTCTTTACTACCAAGCCGATGGGTGTTGGTACAGGGTTGGGACTATCGATCTCTCATCAAATTGTCACCGAAACACATCAGGGTCAGATCTACTGTTGCTCTACACCAGGTGGCGGCACAACCTTTATGGTGGAACTGCCCATCTGGCAAACCGGAGAAGCTGAAGACGCTGCTCACAGATAACAGTCTTTCTGCCTGTCCACAATCGACCTGCTTTCAGTCTTACGCCTCAAAAAATAAACACCAGTCTTAATTGCCACGCGTTTTCCTGTCGATCGAGCTCGATCTGGCGCAGAAACTCACGGAAGTAAAAGCGACGTTCCGCTTCGGAGAGGTCAAACCAAAATTGAGGAATCGAGACGGTTTGAGCAATTGCGATCAAGTTTACAGGCGGCAACTGCGCCAATTTAGTTCGTAGGGTGGCAATCTCAGTGCGTAGTTTGTAAGCACGAAGGTCAGCGGTTTCTTGATCTAAAACGCCACTAGTTAGTAAAGGCGGCAGTTGCGCGAGAATGGCTTGTTTAGCGGCGATCGCGGTATCGATACCCACTTTGATACCATCCATGTTTGGCACTCTCACGCCAGCAACAGCACTGGGAAGGTCGGCACAGATGCGCTCAATGGTTTGCTGAAGCACTTGCTCGTAGTCGATCGCGCCACATTTTGGCTGACGGGTGCATCCGGTTGGGCGCAAGTAGAGGTATTCGCGATCGCGCCGTGGTGCAGAAACACGGGTAACGGTCATCGGCGAGCGACACTCACTACATACCACCAATCCTGCTAACGAACGCGGCGCACTGGCGGTACGTGGAGGCAAACGGCGGTTGCGTCGCAGCAGGCGATCGACTTGTGCAGCTTCTTCCCGCGAGATGATCGGGGCATGGGTATTGCTAACCGTATCGCCATTCTGATACGCCAGATCACCCCGGTAAATGGGATTCGTTAACCAACGATGCCCTGTCGAAACCGCGATTTTCTTACTATATTTCTTTGCCAGATAACGCACCGCGCCACGCAGCGAACCATACAGCAAAAACTGCTCAAAAAAGTCCTTTACCACCGGGGCAGTGCTGCGATCGACGACATAACGACCTTTACTGCGGCGATACCCATAAGGAGCTTTTCCGGGCGGTGGCAGCGCCTTCACTCGGTTTTGGGCGTGTCCCTGACGAATGCGACGACTCCGTTGTTCGCGTTGAACCTGTTGCAGCAATTTTAGTAGCTCTGCTTGTAACCCTACTCCTTGAAGGATG
>JBBSHC010000582.1:0-3265 GCA_038253425.1 Leptolyngbyales cyanobacterium
AGATCCCAAAACAGGTGAATTGATTCATCTGCAATCGGGTCGGCATTGGCGGCAGTGGGAAAACGAGTGGTACCGTCAGCATACTCATCCTGATGGCATTCGCTTTGAAATTCACGAAGCGCTGGATCGCCTTTATACGCAGGGCTATCGGGCAACCCGTGTGATTATTGCCCAACGCTATAAAGACCTGATCAGCACCTATCTGGAACGCAGCACTCCCTGGCGCGGACAGGCAGACTCTTCACGTCCTCGTTTGTACGGTCTACCTGTCGAATTTAGCCCCGACCCTACTGATGCACCGTGCTGGGATGTCATCAACTTTGACTTAGACAAAGAACCGGGCGCACCCGTCCAATATCCCTACTTTCGGCTATTTGAATGACCCGTAGGGACGTTACATGTAACGTCCCTACAAAATTATCCCTTCCAGGCTGGCGGTTGCTGAAAGCGATGGATGTCTTCGATCGCTTGTACCCAGCCATCTGAGAGCGACTCAAGGATGCGATCGCCCTTCTCCTTGCTTGCCGTTGTTGGATCACCCAGCACACCACTCTGGCTCAGATCGCGCGTCATCCAGGCAAACGGTAGGTTCCCTTCCATGCTGAGCAGGCTTTTGTCTGGCAGCCCGTGAGGGTACTCCGCTGCGGCTCGATCCATCTTTACCTGATCGGGCATAATTGACAGCAGCAGACTTGTTTCGGCATCGCCTGCGTGAATCCCTAATTCCTGTTCCTTCTCTGTAAGTAGACTGTTTGCGACATTCGGCACCCGCCACGTAAACAGCGGCAAGACCACGAAATCTTCATAGCGTTGATGCAAATCTCGTGCGACGATTTCCATCACCTGGGGTTGCCCTCCGTGAGAATTGACAAATGCCAGCTTGCGAAAACCTGCTCGATAGATGCTATCGCCAACCTCCATCAGAGTAGCGATTAACGTTTGCACACTCAGCGTAATTGTCCCTGGGAAATGCCAGTGTTCATTCGATTTGCCATAGTACAGGGATGGCAGCGCATAGGCAGGTACATTCGCAGGTAACTTGTGCAGCGCTTTACCAATCACCGCCAACCCGATCGCTGCATCCACTGCCAACGGCAAATGCGGTCCATGCTGTTCGATCGCACCCACAGGCTGAAGAATCACCACATTGCTTTGATCTGGCATTGCTTGAATCTCGGTCCAGGTAAGATACGCAAAGAAGCGATCGGGCGGAATAAAGCTGTGCATCATGGTTAGAAAGGATAAAGTATGAAGGCTAAAGGATGAGAGAGTTTTGAATTAGGTTTGATTACTGCCTCCTGACCACACACCTCCTACTTTTGCCTTCTACCTTTTACCTTTTGCCTTAAAATGTCCACCGCTCTTGAAGAACAACTCGGCTATTTCTTTTTCGATAAACGTATTCTGGCACGAGCGCTAACCACAAAAGCTTATGCGTTGGAACAAGCCCAGAAAGGACAGACGTGTGAGGATCAGCAGGCTTTTTGTGTGTTGGGAGATGCGGTCCTAAAAACAGCCCTGACTGAATTACTAATTAGAGCTGGCTACCAAGCAAAGGGCGAAATCACAGACAAAAAGAAAGAATTGGAATGCGAAGCAAAGCTAGCCACGTTGAGTGAAACAACTGGAGTAGCATTTGTTATTAAGCTGGGGGAAGGGGAGAAGCAGCAGAAAGCCTATGAACAACCGCGAGTTCTAGCAGAAACGTTTGAAGCTGTGATTGGCGGTATTTATTTCGACGGTGGTTTCAGCGCTGCCAGAGAAACGATTCGACGGCTGTTTAAGGATGTCTTCCCGATCGAGTAGAGTCTCTCATACCAATCCGCGATCGCCCTCCATCCCAGCCATGATCTGCGATCGCTCGTTTTCCCTGAACAGTTTTTGAGTATGGTGTCTAACGGTCAACAGGTAAGAGACTAGTCTGCACTACAACTACAGGAGAAGAGCGATCGCAGTTGTTGGCTTAACGCAAAGTCCGTCTTGTGGCTCTTTCAATACCGATCAAAGATTCGTCATCGCGTGGCATCAATAACTTGTGCAGATTCAAGGATGTTCTTGCGTCGGAGCCAATTTTCACTCTGTCCGATCGCCGCTTTGACAATAAGGTCAACGCTGCGATCGAACATTGTTCGCAGTTCGTCTCTCATTTGCAGGGTTTCAGACAAACCTCGTTTGGCATCTGGAGCAAAGGTGACTAAGACATCAAGATCACTGTCAGGACGAAAGTCATCGCGCAAAACAGAGCCAAAGAGGGCGAATTCGATGCTCTGCCAGCGATCACAAAACGCCTGAATTTGCTCCATCGGTAGTTCGATTGCTTTGAGTTTCATACGGTTCCCTCTACAAGAGCGATCGCCCCTTTACCACCATCATCCACATACATCGCCCCTTTAATCGTAGGTCGGCTTGAAGCGCGATCGCACGAAACGCTCTATCAGACACTACCTTGCTTACAGTAACGCGACAAATTCATCAACGGTTAAACCAACCTGACGGATGATCGATCGCAATGTCCCTTTGGCAATCTCTCGATGATTGGGAACCGTGACTTGAGCAGCAGGATCATCACGTACTAGAGTAATATGACTGCCGCGTTGCCGATAGACGACAAATCCAAGCTTTTCCAGTGCCTTAATGCAGTCTGCCCCTGAAATAGCTGGCAGCTTGCTCATACATTAACCACTTCAATGTTATCTTCAGGAACTGGTTTACCTCTCTCTTGCAACACTTCAATGTGCAAGTCGATTGCCTCTTTAGCATTGGCTAAGGCTTCCTCACGAGTTTCGCCCTGACTAACACATCCGGGGAGGCTTGGTACTTCAACCACAAAGTAACCATCTTCCTCCTGAAACAGCAGTACTTTTCGAGCGTTCAAATTTCGATTCGCAGTAACCATCGTGATTCTCTTTTAGCAAGAAAGCTGGAATTGAACGTTGGCGATCGCATGGTCAAGGCTGAGCTGTCTCAATGAGCGCAATGTTCTTCTTAATCCAATCATTCACGATGGTCTCTACATCAACGCCTTTAGCTGCTGCCAGATTCCGCAGAAAGGTGGCGCTATCGGGATCGAGATAGATCGGTAAAGCCAATTCTGCCTGCGGATGGTAGAACTTGCCGCGCTCTCCAGCCGAAAAGTCGTACTCATCGTTCATAAACGTCCCTCCAGGTATTGTTCATTCTCGTTGCTGGTTGCTCTGCGAGCAGAAATGATGCGAATCTGGCACAGCGTCTTGTCGATTTGCTCGAAGGTATGAATCACAAGCAG
>JBBSHC010000583.1:0-3262 GCA_038253425.1 Leptolyngbyales cyanobacterium
GGCAAAAGCTTACCCACTTTGCTGCGCTGGCAAAGCGTCGTCAAAACCGAGAAGTCAGGGTAAAGATCTGGGGCTGGCTCCATGATTTTTGATTCGCGATCGCTCCTTTGAACCAATGTTGCAGTAATGTGAATCGCGATCAAGTCACAATAACATTCATAATACAATCTCTAGTTTTTTAGATCGCTTGTTCTAGTCTAGTTTTGGGCTTTTTAGAGAAGACATTGAAATTCATGACCGTCAGCACCGCTCAATCTTCAACAGTCCGTCAAGCGTTTGCCCGTCACGAGACCTTTCATCCTCGGTTTGGTTGGCTCAAGAAAGGGTTTGATCAGGCTACTAAAGACCCCGCTGTTTTCTTGCAAGACGACGCTACGGTGCGGTTTGGGGTGGGGAAAAACATGGTGCGCTCTATCCGCTATTGGTGTTCAGCGTTTAAGCTGCTGGAGAACGATCTCCCAACCGACTTTGGCAACCAGCTTCTGGGTTCGACGGGTTGGGACCCTTATTTAGAAGATCCCGCTTCTCTGTGGCTGCTGCATTGGAAACTGCTAGAAAGCCCCTGCTCTGCCACTGCGTGGAGTTTTGTGTTCAATCAATTTCGTGGCGTGGAGTTTACATCCGAAGAGTTATTCAACCAACTCTGCGATTACCGAGATCGGGAAGCACCACGAGTGGCAGATTCCTCAATCCGCAAAGACATTAGCTGCTTGTTGCGAATGTATGGATCGCAGCCCTTCAAGGCTTCAGCGAGTGAGGAGTCTCTAGATTGCCCATTTGCAGATCTGGGACTGATTCGCTTTGCTGGAAATTCTCGCTCTTACACGTTTCGGTTCGGGTCTAAACCTACATTGCCAGCAGAGATGGTGGTCTATGCCTGCCTTATCCATGCGGATCAGGTTGCAAATGGGGTACAAAACTTTCCAGTTGCCAAGCTCTTGTACGATCCTGGCAGCCCAGGATTAGTGTTTCGGCTCACAGAAAGCGCTCTGTATGAAGCGATCGAGCAATGCTCACGCTTCGCGATCGCAGCCGTTGGAGATGCCCACACCCTGGGAATTACAGATGTGGCTGGAAAGCTGGAATTTTTCTTTCGGGGTCAGCCATTGCAGATGGCAGAGGATATCCTGAACAGGTACTATGGCTACGAGGTAAGCTGACGTGACTGCTCTATCCAATTACTTCAGCCTGCATCGTCGCTATCATCGCTCTGTCAACCTGGAGCGTGATTTTGATCAGCCCGATGCCGTAGAAGGCTACGTTCTGACAGAGCGATCGCTAGATGCGCTGCAACGAATGATGACGGCATTTGCCGACCCAAAAGCGCATCGGGCTTGGACGTTGATCGGAGTCTATGGCACCGGAAAGTCAGCTTTTGCGAACTATCTAACAGCGCTGTGCGCTCCAGAAAAGAGCAAAGTGATTCAGCAGGCGTGGCATTCTACAGAGCAGGCACTTCCAGAAGATAGCCCCCTGCTTAACCAACTTATTGAGACGCTGCCGCACCAAGGCTTGCTTCGATGCGTTGCGGCAGGACAGCGAGAGCCACTCAGTTGGACGATGATTCGAGCGTTGGCAAACGGGTGTCAAGCGTTCTGGTCGCACAAACAGAAACCTGATTTTTTGCAGACGCTAACCGACTGGCAGACTGAAATATCTGTGGGGCGTTGTCAGGTCACTAATCAGCAGGTGTTGACTACGCTAGAGCAAGTGACCCAAGTCGCAAAAACTCAAGTGTTGCTGGTGTTAGATGAGTTGGGCAAGAATCTGGAGTATGCAGTCAATCACTCTGGCACCCAGGATCTTTACTTGCTTCAGCAGATTGCGGAGTTGCGCTATAAAGGCAAATACCAAGTGCATTTTGTAGGGATGCTGCATCAATCCTTTGCCGGGTATAGCGAACGACTCAGCGCAATCGAGCAAAACGAGTGGACAAAAATCCAAGGGCGCTTTGAAAATCTTCAGTTCACTGAGTCTGCTAACCAAATGACCCGGCTGATTGGACAAGCGATCGAGCAGTCAGACAACGTGGCACTTATTTGCGCTCAAAAAGCAAAAGTCTGGTTCGAGGCACTGAAGCCTGTTTTTGTAGATCAAGGCATTGCCGAAAGGGATCTAAGTGCTGCCTACCCTCTGCATCCAATTACAGCGCTAGTGTTGCCGACGCTTTGTACTCGCTATGCCCAAAACGATCGCTCCCTATTTACATTCTTGACTAGTCAAGAACCTCACGGATTAACCGAGTTTCTCACCTCTAGAACCCTGGATGATGACCAGGTGCCAACGCTGCAACTGCATCAACTCTATGACTACTTTGTGGAGTCAGCGACGGGTCTAGCTTCTCGAATTAATCTGCAACGCTGGGTGGAGATTCAAAGCTTAATTCAGGATGCTCAAACGCAGAATGATGAGATCTTGAAAGTTCTTAAAACCATCGGCATTCTAAATTTGATTACGGCAACGGGGTCATTGAAAGCCTCTCCAGATTTAGTGGCATTTGCTTTGTGCGATCGCCCAGATGATACCTCAGCCTTAAAACGCTGGCAGGCAGTGATCAAAGATCTGACCCAGAAAGGAATTATCACTTACCGCAGTCAGGTAGACGATCTAAGAATTTGGGAAGGCTCAGACTTTAACGTAGAAGCAGCAATCTATCAGACCTTAGAAGAAGAACGATTACCGCTTGCTCCATTGCTCTCCCGTGCCCGTCCCCTCAAGCCTGTCGTAGCACAGCGGCATTACACCACTACGGGGAACCTCCGCTATTTCGAGCAGCAGTATGCTGACAGCCTCTCACCACTGATGACGTTATGCTGCAACATTCCTAATGCTGATGGTTTGATTGTCTATTGGCTCGATCGTCAAACCCCGGATGAAATTCCAGCACAGACTGCTGACGGAAAACCTTTAGTGGTTGTCACCACGACTCAGTTTGACCTGCTTCGCACTCGTGCCCAACAGTTGCAGGCGCTCAAAACCATTCATAAAGAAGCAACTGAATTGCAAACGGATGGTGTGGCGCGGCGCGAAGTCAAACACCGCCTAGTTGATGCCGAACGATTGTTAGATGACACGCTTCAACAGGCGTTTAATTGGTCGGCAGATCAGAATAATTGTTGGATTGCTGGGGAATTAACCACCATCCCAAAGACCCGTGAATTTCAGTCTCTGCTGTCAGACCTATGCGATCGCACCTATCATTTGGGACTCCGGCTAGATAATGAATTCATCAATCGCCGCGAACTGACCACTCAAGGTGCAA
>JBBSHC010000584.1:0-3258 GCA_038253425.1 Leptolyngbyales cyanobacterium
AGGATAAAGGCTGAAAGATACAAGCTTGCTTCTGCGAACCAGTAGGATAAAGGCTGAAAATTCAGGGCTCTGCCTCTTGTCCTTTCTTAGCCTTTTATCGTCTCATGTAGCGCTATACACCATAAACACCTCAACTTATAGTTTAGTAATACGAGTCAAAGTGAACAACGCTTACTAGTGTGTTTGGGCAGTGCAACGAATGACAGATTATCTCAACAGACGGAAGTTCCTTCTTTACAGCTCGGCAGCGTTTGGTTCTAGCATCTTCCTCAAAGCGTGTGCTTCACCGCCTGCACCCAGCAACTCTCCTGCGGCGCAGGCACCTTCAACCGCTCCAGCATCGGGTAAAATCAAGGTCGCCAGCGTGTATACGGTACCCATCGAGCAGCAGTGGGTGAGCCGCATTCACAAAGCATTGACAGCCGCTAAGGGTCGAGGCGAGATTGAGTATGTCTACTCTGAAAACACTACGAATACTGATTATGAGCGGGTGTTGCGCCAGTATGCTGAGGGCGGCAATCAGTTGATTGTGGGTGAAGCGTTCGCGGTGGAAAAAGCCTGTCGATCGGTTGCCAAAGATTATCCCAAAGTCGCGTTTTTGATGGGGTCAAGCGGTAAGCCTGCTGAACCAAATTTCGCTGTTTTTGATAATTACATCCAGGAACCGTCTTATTTGACAGGTATGATTGCAGGCGGCATGACCAAATCTAAAATAATTGGCATGGTTGGTGGCTATCCCATTCCAGAAGTTAATCGGTTAATGCACGCCTTTATGGCAGGGGCAAGAGAAACCCAGCCAGATGTGAAGTTTCTGGTCACGTTTATCGGTAGCTGGTTTGACCCACCGAAGGCGAAAGAAGCCGCGTTTGCTCAAATTTCTAAAGGTGCGGATGTCATGTACGCAGAACGCTTTGGCGTTTCTGATGCAGCGAAAGAAAAAAAGGTACTGGCGATCGGTAATGTCATCGATACCCAAAAAGATTATCCCAATACCGTTATTGCCAGTGCGTTATGGCACATGGAACCAACCATCGATCGCGCCATCAAAGCAGTGAAAGACGGCACCTTCAAAGCTGAAGACTACGGTGAGTACAGCTATATCAAATACGGTGGCAGTTGCCTGTCGCTGTTAGGCACCTTTGACAGCAAAATTCCCGCCGACCTGAAGCAAAAAGTAACCGCGAAGCAGGATGACATTAAAGCAGGCAAATTTGCTGTCAAGATTGACGATACCGAACCAAAGGCAAGCGCATGAAGCAAGAACGGCTAATGAGTTCTAGCCTTGAGCCTTGCTCCAGTTCCTCACCCTGTCACTAACTTGCACGTTGACTCTAAAATCGTTCTTCAATTAACCAAGATCAGCAAGCGGTTTGGTAGCCTGCTGGCAAATGATGCGGTCAGTTTAGAGCTGCATCGGGGTGAGGTGTTAGCGCTACTGGGTGAGAACGGCGCAGGCAAGACGACGCTGATGCACATTCTGTTTGGTCACTATGTAGCAGATCAGGGAACGATCGCAGTCTTTGGCAAGCCGCTGAAAACCAGTTCACCCAGGGCGGCGATCGAGGCGGGGGTGGGCATGGTGCATCAACACTTTACGCTTGCCGATCATCTCTCTGTGCTGGATAACATCACGCTGGGCACAGAACCGCTATGGCGACCGTGGCAAAAACGGCGATCGACACGGCAGCGCTTAACGAAACTCGCAGAAAGTTTTGGGTTAGTCGTCAACCCCGATGCCAGGGTGGGTGAATTATCGGTGGGAGAACGCCAGCGAGTCGAAATTCTGAAGGCACTCTATCGGGATGTCAAAATTCTGATTCTGGATGAGCCAACCGCTGTACTAACACCACCTGAAACCGAATCGCTCTTTGCTACGCTGCACAAGCTGACCGCCGCAGGGCTATCGATCGTCTTCATTTCGCACAAGCTTCAGGAAGTGATGGCAGTGAGCGATCGTGTGATGGTTCTTCGCGCTGGCAAAGTGGTTGCCACTGTCACAACTGCTGACACGACACCAGCCCAACTTGCAGAGCAGATGGTCGGTAGACCGCTACCAAAACCGCTGCGTCAACCGCTCTCCCCCGGTGAGCCAGTCCTGCAACTGGATGACATTACCATTCAGTCAACCGAACGGACGTTGATTGAAGCCGTTAACTTGACCGTGCATCAGCAGGAGATTGTTGGCATCGCAGGGGTTTCAGGCAATGGGCAGGCAGCCTTATTCGATTTGCTGAGCGGACTCTTTCCGCCCACGCACGGCAAGCTTTGGCTGTATGGGCAAGCAATACGCCAGTTTTCGCCAGCGGCAATGGTTAAGTCTCGCGTTGCTCGCATTCCTGAAGATCGTCATACGACAGGTTTAGTTGTGGATATGAACATTTGGGAAAATTTGATTCTGGAGCATCATCAAGACGAATTTTCCCAGGCGGGCTTTCTTAAGCGGGGTGCTGCCAGTCGCCATGCCGCCAGCTTGATTACTGCCTTTGATGTCCGCTGTCCGTCACCCAATGCCACGGTACGCTTGCTCTCCGGCGGCAACATGCAAAAGCTCATCCTCGGTCGCGAACTCTCTCGCCAGCCAAAGCTGATCCTGGCAAGTCAGCCGACACGCGGATTGGACCTCGGTGCCGTTACCTATGTCCATCAACAATTGCTAGATGCCCGTGCGAACGGCGCTGGCATTCTGTTGATTTCAGAGGATTTGGACGAGTTGCTCACCTTATGCGATCGCCTCTGTGTCATCTATAAAGGACGATTATCGTCACCCATTGCAGCCGCAGATATTGTTGTGAATGAGCTTGGCTTGATGATGGCAGGGAAGGAGAGGGGAGAGGGGAGAGGGGAAAAGGTAAAAGGTAAAAGGCAAAGGGTATGAGTCAAAAGTCAAAAGTCAAAAGTCAAAACTATTCACCTCTCCCATGCTGCAATTTGAGCGTCGCGAACAGATTCCCATCCTTTTAGCGGTGCTGGCACCGATCGCTGCCATTATCACTGCTCTTATTCTGTGTGTGCCGTTGGTTTCGTGGACGGGCATACCTGCATGGCAGTCTTATGGTGTCATGCTGCAAGGGGCATTGGGTTCTCGCTTCGCCGTTTCAGAAACGCTATCACGGGCAACACCGCTCATGTTTACGGGGCTAGGGGTGGCGATCGCGTTTCGGGCACGTCTTTGGAACATCGGAGCCGAGGGGCAGTTTTATGCAGGTGCGATCGGGGCAACGCTGATCGGTACAGGACTGATCACGCTGCCTTCGTTCG
>JBBSHC010000585.1:0-3250 GCA_038253425.1 Leptolyngbyales cyanobacterium
CAATTTCAATCTTTGCATAGGGTTGCTTTAGGGCACTTTCGATCGCTTCTGCCAGAAAATGACCATAGTTATAATTGTTGATTAGGATGCTGACTAGGGGTAAAGCATCCGTAGCTCTAGCCTGCATTTTTCATACTCCTAAAGCTTTTCCAGAGATCCATTAGCTTGTGCCGAGTGTCTGGTAGTACGAGTGCAACCGCTAGTACCAAAACCACCCACCAGCCCAATTGATAGGGAAAGAGTGCAACCCCAAACGCGATCGCCAAGAGACCTGCAAACCGATAGTTTGGGCTTTCTAAATCGCGCAGTAGATAGGCGTGGATTACGATGTAGCTGGCGATCGTGGCGATTTCGGCCCAACCATAGCCCATGAGTCCTAGCTTTGGAAGGAGCAGAAAACTTGTTACGGCAAACAACGCAATATGGGCGATATGAAAGATGGTGATTTCCCAGTTGCGATTGAGCGCATACAGGGCAGAGGAATGCATGTTAAAGACTGCGTTCGCCAGCAAGCTGACCGCAATGAATGGATAAACCAGCATCGCGGGCGACCATTTTGGCCCAAACACTAGGGGCAAAAGCAATGGTCCCAACCAACTGACCACCACTAAAAAAGGGCCGAGTGCCATGACTTGTAGCCCCATCCCCTCCGTGATGGCCTTGGATAACCGCGAGCGATCGCCCTGCAAGCGAGCGAGCGCCGCAATGGATAGACGATAGGTGGCAGTCTTCACAAACCCTAACAGTTCCACCATGCGACTGGCCAGCGCCACATACCCCACGGCCTCAGCACCCAGAAACCGCCCAACCAGTAGCGGGTTCACCAGAGAACGCAACTGCCACACCCAAAAGGATGCCGAATAGCCCATACTGTAGCTGAGCATTTGTCTGATGAGCTTGGGCTGCCAGCAGAGCCGGGGCTTATATCGGGTGATCCAGAAGAAGAGGACGAACATGCTCACTTGCTGAATCCACCAACCAGCGACTAAACTCCAGGCACCACCGCCTTGAAAGGCAATGGGTAGGGCGGTCACAAAATAGCCCAGTTGACCGACCAGTTCAATCCAAGCAACCTCTTTGTACAAAAGTTCTCGCTCTAGCTTGGCTAACGGCACTTGGCTGAGCAGCACAATGGGCAAACTCAAAGACAATGCCTGAGCGATCGCATCGAAACCCTTGAGCTTCAGCCAAACGGCGAGTAGGGGTATCCCAAGCACGCTCAGCCCAATGCCAAGCAAACTGACTAGCAGCAGCAAGGTAAACGCCTGGTGGTAAAGACTGGTGTCCTTTGCTTCGGTGGCTTCGGTGACTTCGGCTTGGCGCACCAAGTAGACGCCAATGCCCAACTGACCAACGTTTTGCAAGTAGTAAAACAAGCCAAACGCAGAGGCGTACAGTCCGTATTGTTCTGGTCCAATCGCATGGGTAATCATTAAAACGCCGACCAAACTGATCAGCATGCCCATGCCCTGGCGTATTGCCAGATAAAACCCCCCTTGCAGAACCTTAGACCTTAAACTCATGTCAGTTTTAGAACCTCACTGATGGGTCAAGAAGGGATGAGGCATCACTTCTTGACCAAATTGAGCAAAACGCCCAGGGGGCTAAAGAGTTGGGTGGTAAAATCCAACACCGCTGAACTAGTACTCTTGGGTACTATCACTACATCACCATCTTGAATCTGTTCTGTATCCGTCAGGTTGCTCAAATCCATCCTCCGGTTCTCAACCTTGCCATTTTCTAGTAAACGGATAAAAGAAACTTTCTTCAACGCCGCCTTGTCTGTGGGACCACCCGCGATCGCCACCGCACTCGAAACCGAACTATTGGGTGGCACCTCGACTTCTCCTGGCTTTTTCACCTCACCGACCACTCGCACTCGCACGGTTTTGGGTGCCAGGGTCGAACGCGCAAGCAACCGTCGATCGAAGGGATCACCTGCCGTCAGCTTTGGCACAAACAGGGCGTCGCCATCCTGGAGCAAAGCATTATTGGATGCATTTTCTGACACCACCGCATCCCAAAGATTGATGGTGGTTGTGACCGACTCACCCGTTGGCATCACCCGGTGCAACGCGATTTTGCGGATATCGGCGTTTTGCGTTAAGCCGCCAGCAAACACCAGGGCCGCACTCACAGTCGGAAGATCGCGGGGAAGATTGCTTGAACTGGATGGAGTAGAACCAAAACTTTGCAGTTGGATGGGTCCAGGGCGCTGCACTTCGCCAGCAACACTGATCAGGAGTGGGCGCGCATTTAAGACACCAACCGTCACCACAGGATTTTTGAGGAAGGGACGTAACCGTTGTTTCATCTCCTGCGCAAAGACTTCTGGCGATCGCCCAGCGGCTTTCACATTGCCAATCACAGGTAGGGCGATCGTGCCATCCGTCAGGATGACTTTGGTGCCTGTAAATTCTGGATAACCCAGTACGGTAAGGTCAATTTGGTCGCCTGCCCCTAGAATGTAAACGGAGTTGGCGAAGTCCGTTCCTTGTGAGGCATTGCTGGATCGGGTGAATGGCACTGAGGTGGGGGCGATCGATGGGCTTGGATTGGCGATTGCTCCCGACTGTTGGCTCCCAAGTACCAACACTATCAAGGTCAGGGTGCTGGCAACGGTCAATTGCATAGGGCTAGATGGCTGATTCAAACTTGAGTGTGTGTTCATGATCGACCTTTGGACGAAGTTCCCGGCTGCTTTTGCAGATCAGCTTCAGAGACAGTTACCTCGTCTTGCGTATAGTAAGCAAAACGATTGAACTCGGCTTCTGAAGCGGCACAGTTGACAACCATGCCCAAAATATTCTGCTCAGACTGTTGCAACAGTTCCTTCACTGTTTGAGCACTGCCAAAATCGAGCACACCCGGGCGGACGACTAATAAAAGACCATCCGTCATCTTACCCAACGTCAACGCTTCGGCTTCGACAGCCAGCGGGGATGCATCCAGAATCACAAAGTCATACTGTTGAGCCGCCGCGTTGACCAGTGCTTGCATGGGCTTAGAATCTAACACCGCCAATGGATTGGGCGGAATGACACCAGAGGTTAGCACATCGAGATTCTCAACCACTGTCGTGAGCGCTTTCGCGAGGTCAGTTTCGCCTACAATCACGTTGGTCAAGCCCACAGCATTGGTTAAGTGCCAGATGTGATGTTGCTGAGGGTGGTAGAGATCCGCATCAATCAACAACACCCGGCGTCCAAGGTTGGCGATCGTGGTAGCCAGATTCGCCGAAATGGTAGAC
>JBBSHC010000586.1:0-3244 GCA_038253425.1 Leptolyngbyales cyanobacterium
GATCCGAACGTCATCGTAACCGAAACGTAGGCTAGACCAGAGGTAGATAACTTTATGCAAACGACTGTCTACGGTAAGTGTGAGGCTGACGCTGCGTGCCAGAGCAGCAATAATCATCCTAAAGGAAACAAACTATGAATACGTGGCGCGATCGCCTTAATCAATTTAGCGGCAAGACTCGCTTTGTCGTCTGTCGGCTGTTTGTGCATCTTGCTGGCGAAGAGGTTGCCATGCTGCTGGGCGTGCTTAACGCTGCTGGGCGCAAGGCAGTGGACTCAGAAGGTGACATGAACGTACTCGGAGAAGGTTTGGTTGAAATTTGTCAAAGCCTGCTTCAGTACGATACCTACTGGCAAGCTGCGGCTAACGAAGGCGATGTTTTTTGGGATGAAGGGGAGGCGGGCGACTTTGTGACTGAACTTTTTACCGATTCAGCGCAGCGCTATAACAGTGCGCCAGATCTAGAGGTGCCAAGCAGCAGCAATGAGCCTCTGGCGTTACCCGCGACCCGTCATTTAGTTGTCATGCTAACCGTTGCCTTTGAGGGTGAAGTGCCAGCACTAGAAACTGACCTCGCCAGTATGAGCGCTCTTAAAGCAGGACTCAAAACAATGATCAATCTGCAATACAAAGATAATCTACGCGCCATTCAGGTGCATTTCTCGCCAGCCCGGTTGGGCGATGAGCTGACGGCTGATCAAGTGCTGGTTGGCTTTCCAGAACTGATCCCTCTCTAGTGGCTGTCCAGCGTGGGTGCAGAGTCAAAGGAGCGCAAGGGACGCGATCGAGCCAACTACTACACCCATTTGAACCGTTCCCCACCAAATTCGCTCCACACCATCATTCACCAAATCGTACCGATTTAAGGACCTATGCTTCGTAAATTCTTGCTCCTCTCAATGGCTTTAACGCTTGTTTGGACTTCGGTTGGTTGTGGCAATCCGCTTGCCGACCAATCGAATGCTGATGCGCGATCGCAGACCGAGCAAACCCGCTCCGTCGCTCAAACTCGTCTTTCAGACGGACAGTATCCCGTACAGCAAGCAACCTACAACGATGACGGTGGCGAGTACAATGTCGCGCTGCTTAACACCAAGCCGGGTGAAGCTTCGGTCTTTCGAGCAACGAATTTGCCGATGGCTCGCCTAACCGAAGAAGAGATTGCGGCTGGCAAAAAGAGCTATCTCAAAGTGGAGGGTGGTCAGCCGTCTCTGTATCTGACTGAAGACTTCAAAATTGAATACGTCCATAACGTGACCGAGGCACAGACCAATCCTGAGACGGGTCGCCAGGAAACAGTGGTGGTGCGTCAAGAATCAAACTTCTGGACACCGTTTGCGGGTGCGTTGGCAGGACAGGCGATCGGCAGTTTGCTGTTTAGACCTCAATACTACGTGCCACCAATCTATCAACGAGGTATCCCACTGGCTGGCTATGGTGGGTATGGCTCATCCTACAATCAAGCGGTGACTCGCTATCAAACGCGGTACCAGGCTCCTCCGGCTGCGGTGCGAAATACTCAGCTACGCACAACTGGACAGTTACGATCGCCATCTTCCAGCGCTTCTAGACCGCGCACGGGACAGTACGATCGCTCGACTGGCTCTGGTTTTGGCAACAGTAACCTACGGCGCTCCGATCGCCCCACGAATCGCACCTATCGTAGTCCGAGCCGAGGCTTTGGCAGTTCAGGTTCAAGAAGCTTTGGCGGTAGACGACGGTAGCTTTGACAGCAGGAGTCAGCAGTCAGCAGTCAGCAGTGAAAAAGGCTACAGCGATTGCCTTTAAGCTGAAACGTGTAATGGCTTTGGCTACGAATTGCCGTAAGACTACACTTTGGTGGCACCTGCTGAACACTGGATCTCTTTGCCAACGAGTTGTGGTGTTGCAGGTGGGGTCTTCGAGGGTTTGCTGGTGAGGCACACAGCGATCGTAGTCGTCTCGTTGTTTTTGTCATCCTTGACCAGGAAGATCGTGCCTGTATAGCTTGGTAAGTTCTCCTGGTTTGCGGTGGCTGTGGCAATGACCTGCTTGAGCGACACGGCGCTGGTGCTATACGTGTAGCTTGGCGTCTCAGCAGGAAGAATGCTGCCGAGGTCGGTCAGACTTGTGGCAAAGCGTTTTTGATTGGCAAAAAACTCAGTTTGTTGCTGTAGCAACGTGTTGATAGTTGTGAGGGCAGTTCCGGTTAAGGTTGGGTCAGCCTTCGGTTGGGCATCCACAATCAAAGGAATGCCGTCTTTGGTGTCGTCGTTGACAATCACAGCGGTTTGGTTTGAGCCGCCATGCTTTGCCTGCTGTTGGGCGTTCACCAGCGCCTGTTGGTAGACCCGCAGCAGCTTTTGTGCCGCCTTATGATTGGGGCTAGAAGCTGGCACTGCTTTCATAAAAGCGATCGCTCGTTGCCATTGACCCATGACTAAGCGCCAGTCGTCGGGGGTTTGGGCAGATTGCGCCAGATTGGTTGCACTGGCGGCTTTATCCACACCCTTCGTGAAGGGATCGCCCGCTACAGTAGGCGTTGGCAAAGGGTTGCTCACACTGGAAGGCAACGGCGTGAGTATGGCGGCTGTTTCAGAAGGGGGCGATGCACTACAGGCAGTCACCAGCACCGCGATCGTTGTTACAAGAACGTTTATGTAAAGGGTCTTCATGTTTAGCGATTTTACCGCTATCAGCCTCTGTTGCAACGTGAAATTGAGTCGAGTTGATGCAGGCTTGTCTAACAGCAGGCTTGATTTTGAGCCTGACCCAGTTGCCAAAGCTCAAGCGCTAAAAAGGATGGACAACGACAGAAAAGTATAGCCCCTTTTCCTGCAACGTGTTTTTTTCACCACCCAGTGAAGTCAGCGGTACACCCCATTCAAAACGGGCGGTAAGGCGATCGCTAAATTGAAACCGTAAGCCTAAGCCTAAAGCTGCCAGCGTTTGAGCATCAGCCCTTCGATCGCTTCTATTCCAGGCAGTCCCTAAATCGATGAAAGGAGTAAGCTGCAAGAGACTATTAATCTTTGGTAAGCGCAGAATGGGGATACGCACTTCTGCTGACGCAAACAGACCATTATCGGTCAAGAGCGCATCCTGTCGGTAGCCGCGTACACTGTCCTGCCCACCCAAACTAAACTGCTCCAGGGGCAAAAGGGGGCGATCAGCTAGCTGGAGATCGCCGCGCACTAGCAGTAAGGTTTCTGGAGCCAGCAAACGAACCCACTGTGTCTGTCCACGCCACGCAAAAAAGCGGCTA
>JBBSHC010000587.1:0-3243 GCA_038253425.1 Leptolyngbyales cyanobacterium
GGGCGTTGCCACACACACCCTTTGATCCCAATGTCCTAAACCCTGTGGCGGCAGCTATATCAAACTGTTGATGCTCAGCGGCACCATGCTGCCCTGCTTCGTGAGTCCCAAGAACATTGGTTCGTTGGGGTGAATAAGTGTGCCTGTGAGTACGCAACATTCTTCTTGCTGAGCCGTAGCAGCGATCGTCGCGCGAATCTCAGTACGAGCCAGTTGGGGTGTAGCGTTACCTGACCTTTGCTGCACATACTGCCAAAGCACATCGCGAATGAGCGCCTGATAGCCTTGATTGCCAGATAGCTCTTTGAGTTTTTCTTTCAACTCCCGCTCCAGACGAATGCTGGTCACTTCCATATCGGTTGTGGTGGTGCGGGTCATTGTCTGCATTACGGTTCTCCTAAAGTTTGGTGGATCGATTCGTAATACAAGTGTAGTACGCCGAGCAGAATATTCAAGTGCCCTGCCTCCGTCCCACTGCTGGCTGGTTGCTACTGACTGGTTGTACTGAACTGCTTAGAATAACTCCCGCAGCGTTTGCAGCGATCGACGAATCGCTTCCAGTTCTTGCGCGTTGAGCTTGGCAAACCGTTGACTGAGATAGGCAATGTGGGCTGGAAACACCTCCTCAAACACGCGATCGCCCTCCGGCGTCAGCACAATCATGAAGCAGCGACGATTTTCGGGCGGCACTTCGCGTCGTGCTAAGCCTTTGCGTTCCAGGCGATCGATGATGCCAGTGAGCGTTCCTTTCGTTACCAGCGTTTTTTCGGCAAGTTGCCCCATCGTCATGCCGGGAGTATTGCCCAGAGTACAGATGACATCAAACTGCGGCGCGGTTAAGCCCAATTGCCGGATGTGCTCATCGTCATACACACTAAACGCCTGAAAAGTCCGAGCAAGTTCTCGCATGACAGGCAAAAAGGGCGCTTTAGCAGCCTGTAGCGTCGCAGCACATCCTGTTTTTTCAACGTTTGATTGCTTCACATCGTCGCCTCCAAAAGCATCATTATCAGTAGTACCCATTGAACAGCCTGTGATTGATCACACACACCTTTAATGTACTACACAAAACAGTACTAATGCAAACCAAGCCAACATGGTTTGGTAGTGCAGTCAGTGATTAGCAGTCAGCAGTCAGCTTTTTAAGTTTTGAGTTTTGAATTACTTTTGCCTTTTGCCTTTTGCCTTTTGCCTTCTGCCTTTTGCCTTTTGCTTTAGAACACCAAACGTCGATCGCTGCCATCATCATCAAAGCTTTGTTCTCCAACACCAACTAACTCAACAATTACGCGTCGGCTTGGTGGGGTCCAGTTGCCATGTCGCGCTTGTAGATGCACGATCGTGCGCTCATCTTCTTGATGCACCTGATAGGTCGTGGTTGCCCAGGCACCCTCACGGTAGTCAAAGCTGTGCCCATCGTCTTCGTAGAATGTCCACTGTCCCTGACCCAACCAGACTCGGAGACGGAGTTCATCGAGCGGGCGCTCATCTACGTACTGCATGATAGGCTGCATGGGAATGATGGCTCCGGCTTTAACATAGAGGGGCATTCGTTCTAGAGGTGCAGCAGCAAGAATGGGAGTGCCCCCTTCGTAGCGATCGCCCGTCCACCAGTCGTACCACACACCGTCGGGCAAGTAGACCGATCGAGACTCCACACCCGGACGATAGATGGGAGCCGCCATGAGTGAAGGTCCTAAAAAGACCTGATCGTGCAGCGCGTAGGTTTTGGGATCGTTGGGATAGTGGTAGAGCAAGGGACGCAGAATGGGTGCGCCTGTAGTCGCAGCTTCCCAAAAGAGAGTATAGAGATAGGGCAGCAGGCGATAGCGGAGTTCGATGTATTCGCGGCAAATGCGTTCTGTTTGTTCGCCAAAGACCCAGGGTTCGTGCTGTTCGGTCTTCATGGAGGAGTGGGCACGCATGAGAGGATAGAGTAACCCCACCTGCATCCAGCGGGCAAAGAGTTCGGCTGTTGCGTTGCCTGCAAACCCACCAATGTCGCAGCCGACAAATGCCACGCCCGATAAACCCATATTGCACAGCATCGGCATCGAAAGCTCCAAATGTTCCCACCAGGATTGGTTGTCGCCCATCCACACGGATGACCAACGCTGCACACCCGCAAAGCCCGATCGCGTCAGCACGAACGATCGCTCATGGGGACGCAACCGTTCCAACCCTTCCGCACAAGCTTGCGACATGCCTGATCCATAGAGATTGTGAGCCTCAGCATGGGTTGTTTGTTCATCGGCTGGACCCTGGGGTGCATCCAGGGGAAACCAGATGTGAACGCCCTCGTCACCAAAAGGGCGATCGACAATAGCAGGTTCGTTCATGTCATTCCAGATGCCTGCCACACCCACATCGGTCAGCGCTTTTTGGGCATCGCCCCACCACTGGCGCACCTCTGGCTTCAGGAAATCGGGAAACACGGCTTTGTCGGGCCACACGTAGCCGTGGAAAATTTCGCCCTCGGCTTTACGCACAAAGTAGTCCTGCTCTAGCCCGTGGTCAAAAATGTCGTAATCGGCTTCGGGTTCGTATTTCACCCCCGGATCGACGATCGTCACGACGTTGAAGCCGTCCTGCTTCAAGTCACCAATCAACCTTGCTGGCTCAGCAAACCGCTTGGGACTCCAGGTAAACACCCGATAGCCGTTCATATAGTCGATATCGAGGTGAATCACGTCACAGGGAATGCGGCGATCGCGGAACTCTTGTGCCAGTTTTCGCACCACATCTGCCGAATCATAGCTCCAGCGGCACTGATGGTAGCCGATCGACCACTTGGGGGGCAGCGGCATCCGTCCGGTTAAGTGTGTATAGCTTTCCAGAATTTCGGCAGGCGTGGGACCGTAGATGATGTAGTAGTCGAGTTCGCCGCTATGGGTTTCCATCTGCCACACACCGGGCTTACTCGTGCCAATGTCAAACTGGCTCCAGAACGTGGTGTTGAAGAAAATGCCATAGCCCACATGGGGACGCAACGCCATAAAGAATGGAATTGCCTGGTACATGGCATCGGCAAGGGTGGTGTAATCCAGGGCATCCAACGTCCAGTTGGTTTTGCGCTCCGATCGCTTGTCTAAAAAGCCCGTGCGCTCACCAAACCCATAAAAATGTTCGTCTGCTTCGATCGTTTTCCAGCCCGTCACTGTGTTTTCAGACCAGCCCACACTGGTAGCAGCATCTTCAGCAAAGGGTCTGCCTGCTTGATCAAGACAAACAACACGACAAGGA
>JBBSHC010000588.1:0-3235 GCA_038253425.1 Leptolyngbyales cyanobacterium
CCTGTTATTCAATTAACCCAACGGGAGGCGTGATTTCGATGCGACGCTGTTGCAGATCGACTAGCGGCACGATCGCGTCTACAAACGGAATCAAAACAGTCGATAGTTGCTTTGTTTGTGACGCACTTGACTGCACAGAGCACTGCACTTCTAAGATGTCGTTGCCTGCCTGAATAATGCTGATGACAGTACCGATCAACGTTTGGGTCGCCTGATCAAAGACTTCCAGACCAATCAAATCAAGTATGTGGAATTCGCCATCTTCTAAGGGGGGGCGATCGCCCGCTGGCACAAACAGTTTACAGTCCTGTAATGCTTCTGCCTGGGTGCGATCGCTGATGCCTGCCAGTTGCACCACATATAGCCCTTTGCCGTCTAAATAGCGTCCTTGCAGCAGTTCGATCGGTTCGGGTGCCGCAGTGGACGATCGCAGTAACCAGCGAGTACCTGGGATCAAAAAGCGCTCTGGAAAGTCCGATTCGGGATACACCCGCACCTCACCCTTCAGACCTTGGGCTGCAACAATTTTGCCAATCACCAGGAAGCGATCGGTCAGAGTAGAAGGAGGCGTACTGTCTGCTTTATGCCGTTTGTCGTCTGCCTTCTGCTTTTTAACGTCTGCTTTTTTGCTTCTAACTTTGACTCGCTGCCGTCTGGAGTCTATTTCCGGGATGGATTCAGACGCTGAGGTTTCGCCTGCTGCTACGTTGCGATCGTTCACGATGCCACCACTGCTTGTTGACTCACCGATCGCTGATAGACCTGCTCTACCACCGCTGCTAACCGCTTCATGGCGATTTCAATTTCCTGGTCACTCCCGGTGAGGCTAATGCGGATGCACTGGCGGGTGTGATCCCAATCTTCGCGCAACCCAGGGAAGAAAGAGCTACCAGGCACGACAATGACACCGACTTCTTTTAGTTTTTGATAAAACTCCCAATCGGTCATGGGTAAATCTTTCAACCATAGCCAGGTGAAAATGGCACCTTCACCCCGATGCAAAAACCAGGGTACATCGGGCATTGTCTGATCGAGGGTCGCTTCAATGATGTTGACTTTGCGCTGGTAAAAGGGACGAATGACGTTAGCGGCGATGTCTGCTAGAGCACCGGAGTTGATAGCGCGAGCCGCGATCGCCTGTCCATAACGCGGCGAGTGGATGCACATGTTGGTCTGGAAGCACTCCAGCACATGCACTAGCTGCTCATCACCGATCGCAATGCCAATGCGTTCTCCTGGCAATCCAGCTTTCGACAGGCTCATGCAGTGCAGGATATTGCCACCAAACAGCGGCGTCATGGCGGTAAAGTTGAGCGCGGGGAAGGGTGGCGCATAGGCAGAATCAATAATGACAGGCACGTTGTAAGGCTCTGCCAGTGCCGCAATTTTCTTCACTTCATCGTCCGTGAGCACATTGCCCGTTGGGTTGCAGGGTCGAGAAAAGAGGACGCAGCCCGTGTCTTCTGCGATCGCCAGTTGGCTAAAGTCGGGACGGTATTTGAACCGATGCGCCGCCGCATCAATATCAAGTGATGGTTTGTAGGCAAGCAGTGATTCAGGGGTGAGCGTGACACCACCGTAGCCTGTGTAATCGGGGCTGAGGGGTAGCACCACTTTTTTCAGTGTGCCATCTTCGGTATAGCCTCCAAAGGCATTCACCGCGTAGAAATAAAGACTCTGACTGCCGGGTGTGATGAGCACATTGCGCTCGGTTAACTGCAACCCATAGCGCTGGTTAAAGTCATTTACTACGGCATCGATCAACGGCTGATAGCCCTGGCTTGCCCCATAGCGACAGACGACTTCACCGTACTCAGCACTTGCCAGCAGGTCAGCGGTGCAGTCGCGCCAGAGTTGCTCTACTTCAGGCAGGATCAGTGGATTGCCAGCGCTCAAGTTAATAAATTCTTGCCCTGCGCCCGATCGCAACGTCTCTACAATGTCTTTCATAATCGCCCGCACACCAGTCAGGCGGGACATCTCGTTGCCAAGTTGAGTCAGGGCAGGCTTCATAAGGTTGGAAATGTGACGCAGTTTACCGATGCTAACGAATGCTATCTCTAGAGTGCCATACTCTTCACTCCGCTTGAACCTTCAAACCCTGGTCAAAACTTCAAACAATGTGAAAAAAGCTACCAATGTCTCCAAACCCTGGCACTCTGAATTGAGTGTATTGAATTTAATTTTCACTGTTCTTCTGGCATTCCTTTCAGTGGCGAATTCAGTCTCAGGCTCCGGCTGTTCGAGGATACTTCTAAGTTTGCATCGTTCGAGTTTGGGTCGTTCAAGTTCCTGCCAACAGTCCGTTCCGTCCAGAGCCTGGTTCAACTACTTCAGAACTTAAATCAAGAGCATACACCGATTTATGGTAAATTCCCTTTCTACAACGCCTGCGGCTCAGTTGAGCACCAAGCTGCCGCGATCGCTGAGACGACTAGCAGATTTGGCTTATAACTACTGGTGGTGCTGGACTGCCGATCAGGTTTCGCTGTTTGAAACGATTAATCCCGATGAGTGGGAGCGCTGTGGGCATAATCCTGTCGTGCTGCTAGAGTCCATTGCCTACGATCGCCTGACGCAGCTTGCTATTGATCCCCAGTACATCAAGCGTTTGAACGTCGTCGTAGACAAATTCGATCGCTACATGGCAGCGGAAACCACGTGGGCAAGTCGTGTAGCGCCTCAAATTTCCAAAGAGCATCCGGTTGCCTACTTCTGTGCTGAGTTTGGTCTGCACGAATCACTCCAGGTCTATTCTGGCGGTTTAGGTATTCTGGCAGGCGACCACCTTAAATCGGCATCTGACCTGGGTGTGCCAATGGTGGCGATCGGGCTACTCTACCGTCAGGGCTACTTCCACCAGCGACTAAACCAGGCGGGCTGGCAAGAAGATTACTACACAGACAACCACTTCGATCGCTTGCCGCTGGAACTCATGCAAGACGAGCAGGGCAACGCCATTACGGTTGAGCTACAGGTTCGCAGCCGAGCGGTGAAGGTACAGATTTGGCGCGTCTGTGTGGGACGGGTTAACCTCTATCTGCTGGACACCAACCGGGAGGACAATGACTCCATCGATCGCTGGTTAACGGGGCACCTTTACGGCGGCAACCAGGAAACCCGCATTGCCCAGGAACTAGTGCTGGGGATCGGTGGCGTACGGGCGCTGCAAGCACTAGGCATTGAACCGGGCGTGTATCACCTGAACGAAGGACACGCAGCATTTTGCTTGCTA
>JBBSHC010000589.1:0-3234 GCA_038253425.1 Leptolyngbyales cyanobacterium
ATCGCATTCACACATCCAGGGCAGCAGTGGTCTTTGTCGGTTTAGGCTGTCCGAAGCAGGAACTCTGGATGGCGCAAGAACAAGGTAAATTACAAGCCGTTATGGTTGGCGTTGGCGCTGCGTTTAGCTTTCACAGTGGTGAGGTCTCACAGGCACCGCGCTGGATGATGGCATGGGGCTTGGAATGGCTGTATCGCTTTGCAAAGGAACCAAAGCGGTTATGGCAGCGCTATTTGATCAACAATCCAGCGTTTGTCGTGCTCTTTGGGCTACAGCTTCTCCGCCATTGGTGCCGCCGTTTGTGGCGATCGCGGCTTTAGCAAAAAGCAAAAGGTAAAAGGCAAAAGGCTAAGAATAGGTTTATCAGCAGCTAAGAGTCAGAATGAACTCAAAACTCACTATTTTTCTCTTCTACTCAAACTCAGGGGTCAAGGGTCGGCAAATAGCGGATAGCTGATAGGGCATTGCTAAACCAAACTTTTGCCCTTGTCTCTTAACAAGCTTCTAACCGTAAAGTTAAGGTAAACGTTCATCTGCCTTGAGGTGTCAGTTTTAGAGGCACGGTGCGGAATACTGATTTTATTGCCCCGCAACATTGCTAGATCAAGCCTCAAAGCGATCGGTTGTGTTGCATTTTCACCCCCTTTCGCGATGGAACACATTCCCGGTGCCGCCTACCAAAAAGCGACTGACATTCGTGCCCCACACGGCTTAGACCTGCATAACATCTTTCGTTGGCAGTGGCATAGAGCAATGGTGCTGCTGTTGAGCGATGTCTTTGCGCTGGCGATCGCGGGTCGTGTGGCGGCTCATCTCAACCAGTTTTACTCACCGTTGCCGCCGCCGTTGGTGCTGGGAAGCTGGTTAGGGCTACCGGGGTTATTCTGGATTTTGATGGCAGTGATCTTGCTGTTGTTCACCCACAGTGGTTTATACAGCTCGTCTAGCCAGTGGAAAAACTATGTCAAAGCTGGGCAACTGGTGAGCGCAGTGTATTTGGCAGCGTTGCTCCTGGGTTATTTTTACGACCCGAAGCTGGCTCCCCCGCGATCGCTGTTCGTTACTGCCTGGTTTGGCAGCGTGGGCTTAATCATTGGCAGTCGGCTGTTCGCAGGGTTGCTGCTCAGACGGTTTGAACAAGCGCAAACAAAAGTCTTCCTACTGGCGCGGGCAGAACGTCTGTCTACGCTGGCACAGGTGCTTAAACGGCGATCGCGCTATCAAATTGTGGGAGCTGCTCTTGCTTCTACCACCAGTACGCTGACAACCATCCAGGCAATTCTCAATTCCGGTGCTCAGGAAGTACTGGCAGAAGGCTTGCCACAAACAGAGCTGGCATCCGGGCTTTACTGGCAACTCCGCCGCGCTGGCATTACGCTACGGCTGATTCCTTCTAGTGTGGAAATGCTCCATCGTCGGGGTGTACCAGAAGTGATTGCTGGTCTTCCGACCTTACGCATGGAAGCAACGCTGCTGCGCGGTTGGGACTACCGCCTGAAGCGCTGGATCGACATCATCGGCGCATTTTTGGGGTTAATGCTGCTGTCGCCTCTCTTTCTGGCGGTAGCGATCGCTATTAAACTCTCGTCTCCCGGTCCCGTTTTCTTTTGTCAGGAGCGTACAGGTTTACACGGCTGCGTCTTTCAGATGTGGAAATTTCGCACGATGGTTCCCGATGCTGCTGCCCTGCAAGCAACTCTAGAGCAGCAAAACGAATCTAACGATGGGGTAATGTTCAAAATGAAGCGCGATCCTCGCATTACGGCGATTGGTCATTTTCTGCGGCGTACCAGCATTGATGAACTACCCCAACTGCTGAATGTGCTGTTAGGGCAAATGAGTCTCGTTGGTCCCCGTCCCTTACCGCTGCGCGACGTAGAACGCTTTGATCCGTGGCACCATACCCGGCATCAAGTGCTACCCGGCATTACGGGGCTATGGCAAATATCAGGGCGATCGGCGATCGATGCTTTCAGCGATGCAGCCCGACTTGACCTGTACTACATCGACAACTGGTCACTCAACCTGGATTTAGAAATCCTGCTTGAAACCTGCAAGATTGTCTTCTTGGGCAAGGGAGCATACTAAATCTATTTTTTGAGGTAATTGCTCAACTGGGGTAAATTGACAAAAACCGAAAACCAGATAGAGTGACGGTATGACAGAACTCCCCGACCTCAAGCAACTAACAGACGAGGCAAAACAGTATCTAGGCTCTCCCTTGGAACGAAGCAAAATTCTGTATTTATCAAGGGTTTCATCGAAATTGCCAGAGAGAATATCAAGCTGAATTTGCCTCGCTTTCATCTCTGCTGCCAGCCGATTGTCCCTGTCATCAGGAAGCCCTAAAGAGAGGTATCGTCGCTTACCAGCGTACCTAAATCTCAACTGTAAGCGACGATTAGACGCAATGACCTGCACTGATCCTTTTGAAGCTTTACCAGTCGGGGTTTTTGTACGCATGTGGGCGGCTGTTCCTTGGTACCTCCATACTATACCTCTAGTATTAGAACAAAAGTACCTACACCCAAAGCACACCCAAACTTATCGAAAAGCTTCTAATTTATTGGGCTTTAGTGGTTAGCAGAACTAGATAGGGGTTTGGGCAAAATCCCCAAACCCTTATTATGCGGATGACTGGACTCGAACCAGCACATCAAAGATACTAGAACCTAAATCTAGCGCGTCTACCAATTCCGCCACATCCGCTTGTCTGAGGCTTCACCATCATAGCAAAGCAGTGTCACGAAGCGCGATCGCTCTCTAGTAAGAATCAAAATGTTTCAGTTCCATCGGTTGTTCTTCACGCGGCTGCTCTTCGTTTTACGCTTTGATAACGGTTCTCTGGCTATCATTGTCAACGTTTTTTAGCTTTTAAAAGCTCCTTCATGAAGGGACAGCAAGCCTTTGGAACGCTTGACGCTCTACGAAGCGCCTTTGGGAGGGTTCCTTTAACTCTGGCGATCGCAGGTTTGATGAATGCCGTATCATCGCTTAAGGTTAGACTATGGCTGCCTGAGACCTATTTACTGGTTGAAGGTGGAGGCCGGCTTCTTTTTGCCAACGCTTCAGCTTCATCTGTAGATGCTCTTTTATCTGTAGATGCTCTAGAGAGAGCGCTACCATCTGAATACGTTTATTCAGGTTTATCCGTATTAAGGAAATCTATCTATGACTGCGACTCCCCTTCGCCCTAAAGAACAAACCTACGAAGTTAAAGATCTGTCCCTCGCG
>JBBSHC010000590.1:0-3220 GCA_038253425.1 Leptolyngbyales cyanobacterium
GCCTTTTTCAGTTTGTACAATGTTGCCCTCATCTTCGCCCTGGAGGCAGGGCCATTGCAGTGGACCTTCGTGGCGGAGGCGATCGTGCGTAATGCCTG
The DNA here is from genome assembly GCA_038253425.1 of Leptolyngbyales cyanobacterium. Lineage (GTDB taxonomy): Bacteria > Cyanobacteriota > Cyanobacteriia > Leptolyngbyales > Leptolyngbyaceae > Stenomitos. The sequence goes on from JBBSHC010000590.1 coordinate 99, forward strand.
ACATATCACAGGGACGCCCATTCGTAAGCTGCACAAACTCAGCATGAACTTCCGCCGCACCGTTAAAGGTAAAGGGTTTCCCAAAACCCAAACGTCGCGCCACTTCGGCAAAGATGACCCAATCGGCACGCGCTTCACCGGGGGGCGTCCGAAACTGTGGACAGAGTGTGACTCGCCGTTCGGAATTGGTCATGGTGCCCGGTGCTTCGCTCCATTGAGCCGCAGGCAACAGCACGTGAGCGTAAGCTGAAGTTTCGGTCGGGTAGTAGGCTTCTTGATAAACGGTAAACGGCGATCGCCGCAAGGCTCGTTTCGTTCGTTCTAAATCCGGCATACTCACCACTGGATTCGTAGCGGCAATCCAGAGAAACCCAACGGCTTCGTCTTCTAAGCCTGTAATCATATCCCAGGCGGTCCGTCCTGGCTCGGGCGAGATCTGCCCCGGTTCCAGTCCCCAAAACTGCTCCACCTCGGCGCGGTGCTGTGGGTTTTTCACTGAGCGGTAACCCGGCAGCAAATGCGATAACCCGCCTGCTTCGCGTCCGCCCATTGCATTGGGTTGTCCCGTGAGCGAGAACGGTCCGGCTCCTGGTTTACCAATCTGCCCCGTCATCAAGTGCAGATTAATGATCGATCGCACCTTTGCTGTACCTTCGCTCGACTGGTTTACCCCCATCGACCACATTGACAGGACACGCTTGGACTCACCCCAATACCGCGCTGCCGTTTCCAAATCCTCGACCGAAATGCCACACCGCTTAGCGACTACTTCTGGCGGATAGTCTTCAATCACTTCCGCGAACGCCGTGAAGTTGTTGGTATGCTTCGAGACAAAAACTGAATCCAGGTAGCCGCGATAGAGTAGCAGATACGCCAGACCATTGAGTAAGTCAATATCAGTGCCCGGTTGAATGGCGAGATGCAGATCCGCTGCCTCTGCCGTTTGGGTTTTGCGTGGGTCAACCACAATCAGCTTGACGTGCTTGTTCTGCTTGTGGTGCTTGCGGAGACGGTTAAAAATAATTGGGTGGCACTCAGCGGTGTTGGTGCCGATCAAAAAGGCGCAATCGGTCACATCCAGATCGTCGTAGCAACAGGGTGGACCATCGGCACCAAAGCTTTGGATATAGCCAGCCACCGCAGAAGACATGCACAGCCGCGAATTGGCATCAAAGTTGTTGGAGCCGAGAAAGCCTTTCATCAGCTTCTGGGCAACGTAATAATCCTCAGTGTTAAACTGCCCTGACCCATACATGCAGAGGGCTTCGGGTCCCTGCGTTTCTCGTACCGTTTGAATGCGATCGACAATGCGCTCCAGCGCTTCATCCCAAGAAACGCGACGAAAGGGCTCATCCAATGAGTCTCGCAGCATCGGATGGAGCAAGCGATCTTTGTGCAGCGATTCCGCAATGGTGGCACCCTTAACGCAAACCATCCCCTGGCTGGAAGGATGAGCGCGATCGCCTCGCATTTGCCAGATGGGAGTGCCCTGCTTGTCACGGTTGATCGTCTTGCCTGGTACGGCTGGCGGCGACGCTTCCAGTCCACAGCCAACACCACAGTAGGGGCAAAGGGTACTAATAGGGTCAGTCATAGGCGCTATCCGTCCGTTGCATCAGAGCGGTTCGAGACTGTAGTACGAGTGCCTTCTCTAACTTGCAAACGCAAACATGGAATTTGGTCTAGTAATGATGCACTGGCGGCGGTGCTGGTACGCACTTCTAGCAGTGCATCGGGAAGCGCTTCAAATAACAGCCGTTGCCGGGGAAACACCACCCGTTCAAACAGCCAGTTGGGAATGTTGACAATGCGCGCAATTTGAACCTGGGTTGTAGCATTCTCGTAGTAGCAGAGGATGCGATCGGACCAGTCGCCAGGAAGTGAGGTAGAGGTCTGAACCATAGCTAATTGCAGTTGTTGTCGGTACAAGGGGGCATGAACGGCACACGGCAAAAAGGCAAACACTCAACAGGCAAACACGCTTTGCAGAACTAAGCCTACAGTACAGATAGAGGAGCAAGCTACAGACTTGAAAGTAAGGCACGGAAGACCAAGATCTTGACTTAAAACGTCGTCAGCGCTGCTGTCCAAGTGCCAAGCGCACCATCGCTGCCAACCTTACTCGACATCATCGTGGGCAAAGCGGTGATACAGAAAGTCGAGAGCGTAGTTACGCAGCTCATAATATTTGGGGTCTTCCATCACGTTTACGCGCTCCCGTGGACGGGGAAAGGGAATCTCCAGGATTTCCCCAATCTTGGCAGCAGGACCGTTGGTCATCATCACCAGGCGATCGCTTAACAGCAGCGCTTCATCAATGTCATGGGTGATCATCAACACAGTGACGCGATGCTCTGTCCAGATTTTTAGCAGTTCTTCTTGCAGTTCTTCGCGGGTAATGGGGTCGAGGGCACCAAAGGGTTCATCCAGCACCAATACTTGGGGGCGCAGTGCCAATGCCCGTGCAATACAAACGCGCTGCTTCATACCGCCGGAAAGTTGCGCTGGCTTTTTTTGAGCGGCTTCGGTCAGCCCCACCAGTGCGAGATGATCGTGGGCAATCTGCTCTTTTTCGGCTTTGGGTTTATCGGGCCAGACGGAATGAATGCCGAGGTAAATGTTCTCAAACGCCGTCATCCAGGGCAGCAGGGAGTAGTTTTGAAATACCACCATGCGATCGGGTCCCGGTTTAGTAATCCGCTTGTTTTGCAGCCGCACTTCACCGCTGGTTGGTTCGCGAAAGCCCGACACCATATCTAAGAGCGTCGATTTGCCACAGCCAGAGTGACCAATCAGGCAAAGAAATTCGCCTTCGTTTACCGTCAGGTCAATGCCATCTAGAACGGTGTAAACGCCACCGCCCGGTGTGGGGTAGGCTTTGGTGACATTTTCGATCACTAGAAACGGCTCTGACGTAAGCGGTGGTTTCAGTTGGGCGGTTGTACTGTTGGCTGTTTGCATAACAAGGGGTGAGGAAGGAAGGGCTAGGAGCGAGATCCAATCGAGATCTAACAGTTAACGGCTGACATTAGCTCGGCTGACATTAGCTCGACTGACATTAGCTAACGGTGGCAAGGGCATCGATCGCCACTTCTTCAATGCGGATGTCGCGCTTGATTGCC
>JBBSHC010000591.1:0-3219 GCA_038253425.1 Leptolyngbyales cyanobacterium
CAGGTTCTTCCCTAACAATGGTATGGCAAACTGCAATCGGTTGAGCGCTTTAGGACGGTCTTTGCGTGGAAGTCAATGTAGCTGTAGCTCTCGCTTCTCAAATGTCACTGGCGATCGTTCTTTCTACGAACATTCAACACCGTCTCCTGCGCCATCATACCGACTTGATCTTTTAAGATGGCTTCTAGAGGGCAATAGCCCTGAATCAAGATCGTTCTACAGCGATGTTCAAATGTATAAGCCACAGCCATTCTGGTTAGGACGGGGTGCAGGGGTTCCAATGTCCTAAGCTCTGTGGCGGCAGCTATATAAGCCACAGTTTGAGCAGCAAAAGGTTCATAGCTGAATGCTAACCGCTGAAAGCTTACCCAAAGTTGTGTTGCACTTAATTGAAAACCGCTGTGAACCAACATCGCTTTATGAGCATCAGTCGAACAGTTCAATGGTGGTTGAGCTTTCTGAGCGTTTGGTTGCTGTGTTGTGCCAATCCAGGAGCCGCATTATCCAGCCCAACTTCCACAACAGAGGGCGGGGTTTTTAATCTCCGTCAACAGCAGTATGTCGATCGCACGGCGGTTCTACAAAAGTTGGCGCAAGCCGATGTGGTTTATCTGGGTGAAACGCACGATCGATTGGCTGATCACCAAGCCCAACTAGAGATTCTGCAAGCGCTGCATCATCTTCGTCCGCAAATAGCGATCGGCATGGAGATGTTTCAGCGTCCTTACCAGTCGGTCTTGGATCGATACATTGCGGGACGTTTGACTGATGACGCGCTGCAAGACCAGAGCCAGTACAAAAAACGGTGGGGTTATGCCTGGGAGTTCTACGCGCCCGTGCTGCATTTTGCCAAAACGAACCAATTGCCTGTCGTTGCCCTCAACACACCGACGGAAGCCACACGCAAAACGTCTCGACTGGGTTTAGATAGTCTGACGTTGGCAGAACGACGCTTTATACCGCCTTTATCAGCGATCGTGCTGGGCCCTGCGACCTATCGCCAACGTATCCAACAAATCTACGACGGCATCCATCACGGCAAAAGTAACAATGCCAGTTTCGATCGCTTCTTTCAAGCCCAGGTGTTGTGGGATGAAACAATGGCAGAGCGGATTGCTCAAACATTGCAGCAGCAGCCAGAAACTCTTGTTATAGTGCTGGTCGGGCAGGGACACCTCCTCTACGGCGACGGTATACCGCAACGAGTTGCCCGTCGTTTCAATCAAATGTCATGGCGATCGCGTCCCTTGTCACAGGCTTCTGTTCTATTGAATCTCGACACACCTATGCAGAGCGATCGCCACATCGCCGACTTTTCCTGGCACTCTCGTAAATTTACTGACTAACGGTGAACTGATGCAGCGTCTGAGTCCAAAAGGTGCACTAGCTACCAGTTTTTGACTGACTGCTGACTGCTGCAAACCCTGCCCTTATTTCTTTACAGTTTCCAGGTTAAAAGCGTTTTAAGCTTCCAGGCTAAAAGCGTTTTAAGCAGCTTTTTTAGGCAGCAAATAAATCGCTCCCGAAAGCCAGGTTAGCGCGACAGAAAGCCAGAACGCAACGAGAGACGGGAGTCGCCAAGGCTCGGCAAGTGGCGCAAGCAAAAGCGCGATCGCGACAATTTGACTCACCGTTTTGAGCTTTCCCCAAACATTTGCACCTTCAATCGTTGTACTGCCTTGTAAACTAGGAGTAACTCGCCAACCCGCGATCGTCAGCTCTCGTGCCAGAATCAAAAACACTCCCCAGGCTGGAACCTGACCTAATTCCACCAATGCTACCAGCGGCGCTAAGACCAGCAGCTTATCTACTAATGGATCAAGAAATTTCCCCAGTTCTGTAACCTGGTTGAGCCGACGTGCCAGGTAGCCATCTAACCAGTCAGTGCCTGCTGCTACTAAAAAGACCGCCAGCAAGATCCAGCGCCTTTCTGATGTGGGCTCACGCAAACCGTAGAGTAAAAACGGCACAGCTAACAGCCGAGAAACAGTAATCCACGTTGGCACATTCATCTACTTATTGTCTAATACGGGCACAAAAAAAAGGACCGTCTTTTGGAGACTGTCCTTGTTCTCTATCTTCTCAGAAAAAACTTATTAGAAGCGATGGCAGTTGTTTTCGAGCAGATGACCCAAGCAAAGAGTGAAAGGAAACACAGCAACTAAGGACGCTACAGATACGAGAGTTCAACTTCAGCTTGAATGGGCGGCGTTAAACCACCACATCACATTTAGCAAGCACCCTTCTTTTTCAATACGACGAGGATTGTCTTCAAAATTAAACGCAGGTCATACATGAGTGACCATTTTTGCTGGTAGTCTACATCCATTTTGACGATCGCTTCAAAGTCAGTTACTTCAGAACGACCATTTGCTTGCCACTCACCTGTGATGCCAGGTTTAACGTTGAGACGCTCCCAATGATGCTTCTTGTAGCGGATTACTTCGTCTACTGTAGGCGGACGAGTGCCAACCAAGCTCATGTGCCCCTTGAGCACGTTCCAAAATTGTGGTAGCTCATCCAGGCTAGTACGACGTAGGAAGCGACCAACCCGGGTAACGCGAGGGTCGTTCTTATTTTTGAAGATGCCACCCTTCGCTTCGTTGCTGACGAGATGTTTTAGCTTGTCGGCTTCCATGATCATCGAGCGGAACTTCCAGATGCGGAAGGGCTTGCCCTTCAAGCCACAGCGAATTTGGCTGTAGAAGATAGGACCGGGGTTATCAAAGTGAACAGCGATCGCAACGGGAATGGCAACCAGCCCCGTAATCACTAGCCCTACCAATGCGCCCACGATATCAATCAAGCGCTTTGCTTTGCTGGTAACCGATGGATGAACATCACGAACACGTTCCTGAGCAGGGACGCTGGTAGACTGACCTACTTCTTTGGCACGCTCAGTGAGAGCGATGCGGAGAGCGGTGGGTATGTCAGAAGTAATAATCACGTTCGTAGTTGGCTTTGCTAGGGGTTCAATTTGCCTCTCTCCCAACATACGTGACTTCTTTATATCTACGTAGTACTGACGAGTACGTTTGCTCAATCTTTATAACTAGTCCCCACTGGTATGAAGATCCAGTATTGTTTTGCAGTTTATTCAAGGTAGTTTATACTCCCCGTCCGTAAATCTCACTTAGAAATGAAACGCAGGCTACAAACCTCAGAGACTTAGGCTGATGGCATGAACGCTTGTGTATGACTGGCCGGACTTTTTGCACC
>JBBSHC010000592.1:0-3210 GCA_038253425.1 Leptolyngbyales cyanobacterium
ATAACAGACTGCGAAACCTACCGTGTGACTGTAAGCCCTTTATAACCATTCTTCCATGTCCCTCTCTCCCTTCTCCTCATGGCTCGACTCGGACTGCGAACACGCCTCTTTCTCTCTCACCTCACCGTCATGGTTGTGGGTTTGAGTACCTTACTAACCGTTGGCAAGCTCTATTCCCCGCATCTCTTTGTGCTGCATCTCGAAAAGCTAGAGGAAGACAGTAGTAGTTTTAGCTTGAATTTGTTCCGACGAGAGTTAATCGAAGGGTTTGAATCGGCATGGAGTCGAGGGGCGCTTTGGTCAGTAGCGATCGGTGGTACAGCAGCAGGTGGGCTGAGTTATCTGGTTTCCAAGCGCATTATGCAGCCCCTCATTCAAATGGAGCAGGTGACGCAGAAAGTCGCAGCAGGGCATCTGGAAGAGCGCTTGCCAAGTAGTGAAATTCCAGAACTCAACCGTTTGGCGTTAAGTTTTAACCGCATGGCGGCGAATCTTGAAGGCGTTGAACAGCGCCGTCGTGAACTGGTCAGCGATCTCACCCATGAGCTACGCACACCCCTCACTGTTGTCGAAGGGTATTTGGAAGGCTTAGCAGACGGCACCATTGATCCATCGGTAGAGATTTATCAACGGCTGGCGAGAGAAACGGCTCGTCTCCGGCATCTGGTAAATGACCTTCAGGAGCTTTCTCAGGCTGAAGCTGGCTACCTGCCGATTCGCGCCCAAAAACTTGAGGTGCGACCGTTACTGGCAGCGCTAGTGCAAAAGTTTGCCGACCAACTGCTAGATGAAGGTCCTACGCTCAAGCTGGATTGCCCGGCAGATCTACCTTCACCGATCGCTGACCCCGTCCGCGTAGAGCAGGTCATCATCAATCTGCTAGGCAATGCCTTGCGCTATACCCGCGAAGGCTCGATCACTGTACGTGCATGGAGCCAACCAGAGCAGCTTTGGATTGCGGTAGTGGATACAGGACAGGGCATTACGACGGAAGATTTGCCCCACGTCTTTGAACGGTTTTGGCGATCGGATCGATCGCGGGATCGACACTCTGGTGGCACAGGCATCGGTCTAGCCATTTCGCGTCGGCTCGTCGAGTTACAGGGTGGCACCATTGAGGTGCAGAGTCAGTTTGGCAAAGGCAGCATTTTTCGTTTTTCTCTGCCCTTAGCCTAATCGCTCAAGCTTCGTCAGACGCCGCTACAACGTGCCCAAAAACTCTAGATAGGTACTGCTTAATTCTTTGACCGCAAGATCATACAACTGCCGACCATGCTCAGGCGTTGCAAGATCAGGGTTTGAACCCATCCGTCCATCAGGGTAACGCCGACGAAAATCAGCCGCTCCATAAATCTTGTGGTCTTGCGAAACTGGCTCAGTCAAAGGAACCCGTTTGATCGCGTCTGGATACACATACTGTGTCAGTGCTACTTCACTAGGCGTTGCATGAGAACCTTCCTGATTGCCATACAGCTCTTTTGCCAACCGATAAACAGAGCCGCACATATACCAGTTACTCACCTGACACTGCACGCGATCGACATTCGGTAGGTTCAAGTCAGCCAGCGTGGCATAGACTTCAGCAAACGCTGCCTTGAGCGTTGCCACATTACCACCATGCCCATTTAGAAAGAAAAATCGTGTGAAACCAGCCCTTGTCAAACACGTGATGTAATCTCGAATCACCAAAATCAGCGTACTTGGTCGCAAGCTCATACTCCCTGGAAAAGCAGTGTGATGCAGTGCCATCCCAACATTAATTGTCGGACCCACCAACGCGTGGGTTGCGTCACCCACCCCACGCGCGATCGCTTCTGCACAGATGGCATCCGTCCCAATCAGCCCCGTTGGTCCGTGCTGCTCTGTAGAACCGATCGGCAAAATAATGCCCTGCGACTCCTTCAGATAGGCTTCCACCTCAAGCCATGTACTTAAATGCAGCAGCATTAGCGCGTCTCCACAATCAACAGTAAATTACTAGTTTTAGCCAGCCCTACAACCTTAGCCAAAGTTACAGTTTTCTGGCAGCAGTCAGCGTCAAGGAGATTCAGCCTCATTAAATGTCTACTGACTTGACGAATCAACTCAAAACTCTCCCCCACTTCCTCAGCGCCCCTCCCCCATCTTTAAACCAACGACATTAAAAAGAATTTTTCTGGCTCGATCGCCCATCCACACTGCACTTTGTATCGGCTTTATCATCAATCAGCCGCATCATGCTTAACAATCGCTAGAATAGTTGGTACAATCCGATACTTATAGAGACTTACAATTAGCCAAGCTCGTTGCACTGTTAGTTAGGGAGATAGTTAGGGAGAATGCTAAGCACGATGGCTGAATCTATAGACGCTCACCACCGATCGCTTCTCGTTCCTGCTCATCCACTTACGTTGCGGCATACATCAAATTTTGCTTCCTTGTGAGGGTTTGCGCTCACACCCTTCCTTCCGGTGCAGGTCTTCCAGAAACGCTTCTAATGCCTTGCATAACAGCCGCAGCCGCTACTTTTCAACTTCAAAGGCAACCCAACATTATTTTTCACTACGCCATCGCTGAAACTCCTCACCCAACCTGCCAAACCATTTTTTGGCAGAGCTTTGTTGTCAGCGCGAGTACCATAGTAGGGAAGGCAATGCGCTTATCTAAGTGTGCCGACGCTTCCTTGCAGCAACCAACTGCATCACTCACGAACGGTGCAAGCAGCAAGACTCATGCTGAGAACACTGCGCGAAGTATTTGACTAACTTAACTGCTCAGGAGAAGCACCATGTTACACCGCAAGATCTATCAACTGTGTTGCGACGGTCGTGAAGTCTGGATCTTCTTGCGGGACCAGCAACGTTGGATTGAGCGCGCACGTATCCTTGATATTGAAGGAGACCTGGTAACACTGCGCTACGAAACCGACGAAGAGGATGAAACTAGCTCTTGGGAAGAGATGGTTCGTTTAGAAAGTATTGGCGCTGTCACCCAGAAACTAGCGGCGGTGCCGAAGGGCAATGTTGAGCCTGCTGTTTCTGATGATTGTCCTGAAGCCGAACAAATTCCTAACAATCGGTTTCCAGACTCTAATCCAGACTAAAAACGTTCGATCATCAACAAACTCAATCTATTGGCAGAGGTTACGTTTGCGGCGGCAGGCGAGATTCTGCCAATTTTTGTAGGTGTTGTAGCCATTGCCCAGCCAATTCAAGGCGCTGCTGCATAGAC
>JBBSHC010000593.1:0-3206 GCA_038253425.1 Leptolyngbyales cyanobacterium
AACCTCTATCTTTACAAGCCACATTGCTAAAGCGTGTCCTAACTGGAAAGCGGGCTCTGGCAAGACGGTTGAATGGTCAGTTGGTACGGGTGCCAAGGGCAACGAAGGCGTGACGGCTCAAATTCAACAGACTAAGGGTGCGATCGGTTATACCGAGTTTTCTTACGCCAAAGAAAACAAATTGAAGATGGCGTCGATTCAGAATAAGGCAGGCGAATTTATCGCACCATCCCCAGACGCCGCTGCCAAAGCGCTCGAAGGCGCAAAAGTACCCGACGATTTTGCGCTAAAAGTGCCTGATCCTGAGCAGAAAGAAGCATACCCAATCGTTAGTTTGACGTGGGTGTTGCTCTATGAAAACCCCAAAGACCCGACGAAGGCGAAAGCGTTTAATGAGTTCTTGAAGTGGGCACTTAAAGATGGGAAGCAGTATGCCACTGAGCTGGGTTATATTCCACTGCCTGACGAGTTAACAACTAAAGTTGCGACAGCGGTTGATACGATTAAGGTAAGTTCTGCTAAGTAGGGATCTGCGATTGGAATCGTATTCGTAAGTTTGGTCCCTTATCCCTTATAACGTCGCTGATGCCTGATGAGCTATTTTGCTGCCACAGGCATCAGTGTTTTCAGTCGTTAAGTTACTTACTTTATCGGTTTAAAGTTCTCTCTCTGTTTGGCTTCCTTCTGAGTCAAATATTTATGGCTTCAACAAATCAATCTGAACCAATGTCTTGGCGACGTTCCAGCGCATCACGCTGGATTGATCAAGGTTTTATTTGGCTTACAGCTACCTTTAGCATTGGTGTTGCGTTACTGTTGTTAGCGATTGCCTTCAGAGTCGGTACTGATGCTCTTCCGGCGATCCAAAAGTTTGGTCTCGGCTTTCTTGTTACCAGTCGTTGGAGCGTCAATGATGAGGTTTTTGGTGCCTTAACTCAAATCTATGGCACTCTAATTACTTCATTTATGGCGCTGTTGATTGCGGTGCCCATTGGTGTTGGTGTCGCCCTTTTTCTGAGCGAAGATTTCTTACCACCGCGCGTGCAGCAGCCGATCGTCTTCCTCGTTGAGCTGTTGGCAGCCATTCCCAGCGTTGTTTATGGGCTGTGGGCAATCTTTGTGCTGATTCCCATCCTCAGACCGATCGGTCTTTTGTTAAATCAAACGCTAGGCTGGATTCCCCTCTTTAGCACTGCACCTTCTGGTCCTGGCATCTATGTTGCTGGCATCATTCTCTCTATCATGATTCTGCCTATCATTGCTGCCATCTCACGCGATGCATTAACAGCCGTTCCCACAGAACTGCGCCAAGCTGCTTATGGATTGGGCGCAACCCGCTGGGAGACGATCTTTCAGGTGATGTTACCTGCCGCCTTTTCTGGAATCGTCGGTGGTGTCATGCTGGCTTTAGGTCGGGCAATGGGAGAAACGATGGCTGTCACAATGGTGATTGGTAACTCCGACACGATTAAATCAGCGTCTATTTTGTCTCAAGGCTCGACTGTTGCCTCACTCTTGGCAAATCAGTTTGCCGAAGCGGGTGGACTGCAAGTAGCGTCGCTGATGTATGCTGCCCTTGTTTTGTTTGGGCTAACGCTCGTCGTGAATGTCTTAGCCGAGCTTATTGTGCGTCGCTTTAGCTTGAAGCTGTAGTCACAAGCTTGCTATAGCGATGGCGGGCATAGCTTGTCGAGAACGGGATCGAACAAGTATGTAGGGACCCACACGGGTAATTGACTCAAAAGTTGCTAGGGAGAAGAAATCAAAATGACGAGTCCAGAGTTTGCAGCTTCTCCCCTAGCAGAACGGAGCATGAAGCGATCGCCCACATCGCCTCGAACGCTATTTTCATCTGTCATGACGGTGATCGCATTCCTTTGTGCGGCACTTGCGCTCATTCCACTGGTTGCGGTGCTCTCCTACGTGCTGATCAATGGGGTTTCTCGCCTTAGCCCCGATCTGTTTATCCAACTGCCTCCAGCACCAGGGTTAAAAGGAGGGGGGTTCGGCAACGCCTTTGTTGGCACTCTGGCAACCGTTGGTATTGCTTCAGCCTTTAGTATTCCGTTTGGGGTGCTGGGTGCAATTTATTTGTCTGAATTTGCTAGAGGCACGAAGCTAGCGGATGGCATTGACTTCTTTACTAATGTGCTGAGCGGTGTACCTTCGATCGTCGTGGGTGCCTTTGCCTACTCGCTGATTGTGTTGGCAACAGGTCGCTTTTCAGCCGTTGCTGGCGGCATTGCGCTATCGGTGCTGATGCTACCCACGATCGTCCGCACAGCAGCAGAAGCACTAGAAGCTGTACCCAGAGACTTTAGGCAGGCGGCGATCGGGCTTGGAGCGACGCGGATACAGACCACACTGTTGATTGTGCTTCCGGCGGCAGTGCCAGCGATTATCACTGGGGTAATGTTAGCGATCGCGCGTGCGGCAGGTGAGACGGCACCTGTTCTCTTCACTGCCTCTTTTAGCCGTTACTGGAATTCAGGGTTGAGCCTCAATCCACCCAACGTCAATCCCGTCACCTATCTCACAAACGGCGTCTGGCAACCAACCGCTACAATGTCAAGGTTGGTGTTTGACTTTGCTACGGCTCCTTACAAAAATCAGCAAGAACTAGCTTGGGCAGGCTCTCTCATTCTCGTCGCACTAGTTTTGGTGACCAGCATTCTTTCTCGATGGATTATAAAGCGTCGTTAATGCTAATTCCTGGTAACAGCATTGCTTGTTTTTGCTTTCGTTGTCGCACCAAGCAGCCTGACTCAACTGTATTTTTACTTGGCAGTTAAAACTTAATCTTAAAGCGTTCGTTTGCACAAAGATCTTGATTACTCACCCAACCTCTACTTTATGACTTCTAACCTTCAGACTGCCCGTCAAACTGAAACGGTCTTTCGTACGCAAGATCTGAATATTTACTATGGTAGTTTCTTGGCAGTGAAGAACGTCTCGATCGAGATTCCAAAGCACAGCATCACCGCCTTTATTGGTCCGTCGGGTTGTGGTAAGAGTACTGTGATTCGCTGCTTTAACCGCCTCAACGATCTCATCAAGTCATTCCACATTGATGGCAAAATCTTTTACAAAGACCAAGATCTTTATGCTGCTGATATTGACCCTGTAGAAGTCCGTCGCCAGATTGGGATGGTTTTTCAGAAGCCCAACCCTTTCCCAAAATCAATTTATGACAATATTGCCTTTGG
>JBBSHC010000594.1:0-3201 GCA_038253425.1 Leptolyngbyales cyanobacterium
GATCGGCACCCATTCGCATAGAGGTGAGGATCTTAGGCAAATCTTCCTTGAGAAATTCGATGTCGATCGCGCTGGCGCAAAGACTTACCTCAATATGAGGGTTGGGATCGTGTTTTTGGTAAAGCTGGAGGAGTTTGAACAGGTCTTGAACATATTCATTGGCATGGGTGACATTGCCATAGATAAAATTGACTGGGTTATTGATTTCATGGGCGACCCCCGCCACCAGACTGCCTAAAGCTGACATCTTTTCGCTTTGAATCAGTTGAAGCTGCGATTGTTGAAGTTGTTCCAGGGTGGCTGATAAGGCGGCAGTGCGTTCTGTTACATGATGTTCCAGACGTTCGTTTGATTTTTGGAGCTGCTTTTGTTCAAGCGTTTGCACATGCCAGAGCACAGCGAGCATGGTGGCTGCTAAGCCAGCAACAGCAAGGGCAATGATGTCGAGTGATCGCAGTTGCGCTTCAATATTTTCGCGGGGAATGACCAGTGCGACTGACCAATCAGCCTCTTTGAGGGGAAGATACGCAATATATTTTTGGGTGCCATCCAGTGGCAATAGCTCAATGCCCTGTTGTTGGTTTGTCAGGCGCTGCGCGATCGCTGCCAATTGCTGATCGGAAGCATGAAGCAGCTTAGAAGCTGGTTTTTCGGGTGTGAGGGTGAAGGCTGGGTTTGGATGAGCAATCACATTTCCTTGCGAATCAAGTGCAAAGGCATAGCTGTTATCGCCGTATTTGACGCCATCAACCACTTGTGAGATCCGATCGAGCCGCACCAGACTGTAAACTGCGCCACTCGGCTTACTAGTGGTGTCAAACGCCTGTCGAACAGGGGTTGCTACGGCAATAGTTGGAATGTTAGCCGCACGGCTAATAAACGGATCGCTCACATTCGTCTGCCCTGCCATCGCCTTTTGAAAGTAAGCACGATCGCTGATCTTGGCAGGCGTACTTCCGGTCACATAGTGCCAGGCATCCGGTTGGGCGATCGCCAATGCGTAAATGTCACCGAAGCGCAAAACCTCCGCTTTCAGGTATAGCTCTACGGTAGGCCAATGCATCGATTTGACGGCGGTTGTATGAGCCAGCGTTTCAACATGCACTTTCAAATTTGCCAGCCAGCGATCGATGTCATCCCCGCCTTGCTGCACTTCCAAAAAAGCGTTTTTTTTCAGGCTTTCCAGCATGACATTGCGAACAGCTTGATAGCTGTAGTAGGCTCCCAGGCTGACAGCTAGCGTCGTACCGCCGATCAAGAGCCGCATCAAAAGAGTCTGTTGTAATTTAGTGACGTTTTTAATCAGTTGCATAGCTTTACGGGCAGAAGGCTTGTGAAGCAAACGATCTCCTATTGGAGGGATTTGTCGATGAAGCTTTGCCTACTGAAGAGGACGATCGCCCGGTAAAAGCGGCTGTGTTGGCAGATTTTCAAAGGTGATTTTGAGCCACTTTGCTTGCAGCGGTTGGAGTTCACCGTTTTCACGCAAACTACTGAGAAACTGGTTCAGCAGGTCCAATAACCCTTGATTCCCCTTCTTTACTGCCCAGGCAGCATAGGATTTACGGCCCACCCGCTCACCCAGCTCAAAAATGGCCGGTTTTTCATTCACTAACACTGAGAGCGAGACGATGTTGTGCAGCACCGCATCCACACGTTGATTGAGTAAGTCTTGATAAGCTTCGGCAAAGCCCCGATATTGTTTAACGGGTCCTACCGCGCCGTTGTGTTGTTTAAGGGTGGCGGCAAGATCAGGGATGGCTGCCAGCGAAACACCGCCCTGTTGCACTCCCAACGTTTTGCCTGCAAGGTCCTTTAGTGACTTAATCGATGGGTCATCTTTGCGTTTGATGTAAGCGATCGAGGATTCCGCGATCGGCATGGTGAAATTCAACGATTTGGCTCGTTCATCCGTAATACCCGCCGCTGTCAGCGCAACATCGTACTTACCCTCAGCCACACCTGGAAGAATGCCCTGCCAGGGTAGAATTTCCTGCCGAATTTCAAACGGAACGACCTTTTTGAGGCGATCGAGTAATTCGTGGTCGAACCCAGTTGGTTTACCGTTCACCAAAAACTCAAAAGGCGGGTAATCATCTTCGGTCACAACGAGCAAATAGCCCCGCTTTTCAATTTGCTTCAGTAAATTGCCATCAATGTTAAAGGCTGAATGACGTTGGGGTGCTTTGACACATCCATGAACCATTGAGGCAAGTAGCGTACTCGCACTAGCCCGCAGAAAAAACCGTCTGCAAATAGCCATACTCTTAGGAAATCAACTTGGGGAATCACGATTCTTTATTCCTAAAGAATTCCCTGATGGTAATGGTTGCTACCAGAATTCCTGAGATTCAACCAGTTAACGGAAAAAGCCTGCGGTTGGCTACGTTGCTGATGGCGATCGAGGCGCTGCCTTTCTGTCGTTTACCTTTCTGTTGGGTATGCTTTAACTTCAACGACGAAAATCACGCTGTTTATCTGTTATCCACCTTACTCTCCAGCACTGTTTGGATTGCCTCCGGCACGTTGGACAGAAAATTGTATTCGTATCCATCGTGTCTAATTGCGGCTTCGATCGCATCCACAGAAACGCGGTAAGTCCGCCAGTCGGTTTCTTTGATGCCGTCAACGTTTGGTAGATCAACCGCAATCACTCTTGTCTGATTGGTAATGCCTTGAATGCCTGCACCCACTCGATCGAGCACTACAATCACTTTCCAGGTATGAGCCGGAGCTACAATGCCACCTTTAGCCAGTACCCGTTTTTGACTGTAGCCACCTGCCACAATGTAGAGCTCTTTGCCCTGTTGCACCAAACTCCGACAGTAGCTTTCGAGTTCATTCCACGGTCCCTGATTGTTATCGGGTGACTGGGGCAGAATGTTGGTCATCAAAAAGGTAGCAGAGTTGGTTTCTGGGTCACGAGTGCGATCACCGGAAGGTGCCATGTGCCCGCGATCGAACCCACTCCCGCTATAGTCACTGGGTAAAACACGGTACCAACCCTGCGGCAGGCTGTCATCGGGGCGAAAATCGTTCCGGCGGCGCACGTTGCCTAGCCAGGTGCTGTTAAGCTGCCAACTCACCCAGTTAGGCGTATGTTTACTGTTGTTGTAAGACACCACATACTGCGGCTTGATCAGCAAATAGTTATCGGCATTGCTGCGGTTAGCAGTTGCCTGACTGGGATTACCCAATAAC
>JBBSHC010000595.1:0-3200 GCA_038253425.1 Leptolyngbyales cyanobacterium
CATCGTCGATCGCGCACCATTCTGCCTTGGAACCCGCTGAGGGGCACACCTTAAGCAAAAAGGCGCGGCTTTCTTTAAACACTGCTCAAGCTGCCTATGGGCTGGCTCGCGGTCGATCGGATGGCTTGGTAGTTGTCACGGCAAACGATCAAGGCTTAATTCAGCGCTTGCGAATGCTGGAGACGCCCAATCTGTGCGGCATCCCGTTGACGGTGCTGGTGCAATGGAGCCGCACGGCACGGAAACCAACTGTTGTCACCAATCAACTTCATGCCATGCGTCTGTTAGCAGGAAGCGTGACCGGTTCTAGTAAACAGCCGACCCAAACACTGCAAACTCAAGCCCCCCTGCGCTCTCAGCCCGCTATAACCACTCCACGTCCCGTGCAGAGTACCGCGCCACGGTTTCGCCCCATGCAGGCGTTTTACAATCTGCTGACCTTGGCAATCGTCGCGATCGCTATCCTTGCCATGTGGCGGGTCGTTCAGCCGGCAAGCTTTCATAAGCTGTGGCAACAGGTGCCGTTTTTGGGGCAAGTTGTATGAGAGGGGTGGCATGAAAATTAACGCATCTGCTTGCTAAGCGAACCGCTCACCAGTAGCCGTTAATCTGAGTCAGGTCAATGAAAAGCGCACTACTATCGATCGCGTCTGCCCAATCAACACGGCTCTACCGCGTTTGCATCGCTCTTGTGGTAGCGGCAATGCTGTCTCTTCTTTCAGCAGTAGCACTGCCCACTGCAATGGCGCAGGAAACTTCTATTCGTGAATCGGTTGGTACAGGCAGCGTTTCCCGTCAGGCTTTAGTAGCGAGTCAGGCTTTTGCGGCTAGGAAACCGATCAATAGCGCTGCTCCCCAACCATCTCCTGCCATTGTCGATCGCCTTCGTCAAGCGCTTGGCAAACGGGTCAATCTTCCTTTCAAGGCGCTAACGCTGGTTGAAGCAATGCCTACAATCTGGACGGATGGTTGCTTGGGACTGGCAAAAAGGGATGAACTCTGCACACAAGCATTAATCAAAGGGTGGCGCATTGTTTTAGCCGATCGCGCTCATCAATGGGTTTATCACACCGATCAACAGGGACACGTCTATCGGTTGGAATAGTGAGTATCGTTTAGCAAGGGTTGGGCAGCGGTGCAACGCCAGACACCGAGGAACTCCTTGCTGCTTCGGTTATAGGAGAACACTCTACAAGCGCGAGATGCACTAGACTCTAGCAAATGAGCCTTAGTTGTAGGTGTAAAGGCGAGAGAAGATTGTTTGCACGATCGCTTGGGAAGCACCCCATTAGGGATAGAACTGGAAGCACGGACGAACAACTTACCGATAATCTACGGTTTTTCCATCGGAATGCGCTACTTTAAACTAGAGTTGCTTTGAGCTTACTGACTTCGCTTACTATGCTTGATTCCACCAACGCCGTCCCTTCCCTTCTTTCGTCTCATCAGCTACGGGCTCAAGGGCTGTCACACCTATCGTCCGCAGAACCAGCGTTCTATTACTTTGCCTACGGTTCTTGCATGTGCCCCGTCGATCTCAAGCGCACCCTGGGCGAAAAGATGCATTCCTTTGTGGTTGGACATGCCACGTTGAAGGGCTATCGGTTGGGATTTTACCGTCGATCGCGGCATCGAAACTGTGGGGTGCTGGATGTGGTAAAAGATGCCAGCGCCGTGGTGGAAGGAGTGCTGTATACATTGCCTTGGCGTTTAAGCGATCGCTTAGACGAGCGTGAAGAAGTCCATAGTGGCGGCTATCGCCATGAAACTGTTGAGGTTTACTGCGGCGATCGCGGCTATGCCAATGTACGAACCTACGTTGTTGTGGATAAACTTAGCGAGGAACTTGCCCCCAACGACTGGTACTTTAATGTAGTCCTACGCGGTGCGATCACGTGTGGACTACCAGAACAGTATTGCTGGCAGTTGTTTAACCACATGCACCAGCTTCAACAGCGCCACTGGCAAGACCAGACCGTTCGTTCTGCCTAGATTCGTTCTGCTAAAGCGATCGACTCACGACAGCGTATCCATAAAAGCTGAGAGTGCGGCAAACGTTTCGGGGCTACCAACAATGAGATCACCATTTGCATCCATCGAGAAATCGTCACCAAGAGTGAAGCCACTCTTGATTAAGAAAACGACGATCGACAATTTGAAATCATCCATAACAGCTTCTTAAAACTCTTCATTAATCTACATACGTTCCTAAGCAGAAGCCATCCATCTGAGGAGTTAAAGGATGTCTTAAAAGTATTTTTGTCATTCTGAGTCAAGCAGAGCGGCACAGAGGAACTTGGCTTTCAGTGTGCAAGCAGCGTCACCGAGTTAAGAAAAAATCAGTGTATAAGCCAAAAAACCTGAGAAAAACCTGGTTAAAAAACAACTACACACCTTCGACTTCGCTGTGAGCCATGAGCTTTTCGTCAACTGCTAACCGCTGACCGTTGCTTGCTGAAGGCTGACCGCTAAAAACACCGATCAAACAAAGACAAAGAGATCGAAACGCAAAGAGATCGAAATGACAGGTTGCAAATCTGTATGCTGAAAACGTATCGTTTGGAAGCGTCGCTTCGATCCCTTCGATTTCCTAAACTGCCATGTCACAGCCGACCATCGAATCCATTCTGCAAGAGACCCGTTTGTTTCATCCATCAACAGAGTTTGCTGAAAACGCTCACATCAAAAGTTTGGATGAGTATCATCGCCTCTATGCACAAGCAAAAGCCAATCCACAAAAGTTCTGGGCAGATCTCGCAGAAACAGAACTGCATTGGTTTCAGAAGTGGGATACGGTGCTGGACTGGCAACCACCGTTTGCGAAATGGTTTGTCAACGGTAAGTTAAACATTTCTTACAACTGCCTGGATCGACACCTGACGACTTGGCGGCGCAATAAAGCGGCATTAATTTGGGAAGGAGAACCAGGAGACTCACGTACGCTAACGTATGCTCAACTCCATCGGGAAGTGTGTCAGTTTGCCAATGCGCTGAAGCAGTTAGGTGTGCAGAAAGGCGATCGCGTTGGCATCTATATGCCCATGATTCCTGAAGCGGCGATCGCAATGCTGGCGTGTGCCCGAATTGGTGCCGCCCACACCGTTATTTTTGGTGGCTTTAGTGCCGAAGCGGTGCGCGATCGCTTGGTAGATGGACAGGCGAAAGTAGTAGTGACGGCGGATGGTGGTTGGCGCAAAGAC
>JBBSHC010000596.1:0-3191 GCA_038253425.1 Leptolyngbyales cyanobacterium
AAATTGTGAACATAACTGAGAGAAATTGCAGCCATCATTGAGATCAGCCATGATGAGTATCAAGTTCTCTTATCACTAGAGAGCAGATGTTTTAGCTTGGCTTTAATCAAAATCCTAGTTGTAATGTGCGGAGGATCGAGCGTGGGTTGGCGAGTACGAGCAGTGCGAGGGGCAACAACAGTCTCAGAAAACACAGTTGCAGCCATTCGAGAAGCAGTGCATGAACTGCTAGACGAGTTGGAAGCGCACAATCACTTAGAGCCCGACGAAATTGTCAGCGCGACGTTTTCTGCCACCCGTGACTTAGACGCCATTTTTCCTGCTTCGATCGCTCGTGAACGGGCTCACTGGTCAAACGTGCCACTATTAGACGTGCAGCAGATGCATGTTGAAGGCAGTATGGAGCGCTGCATTCGTTTTCTCATTCATTTCAACACGTCCAATCCCGCGATGGAAATCTATCATCCCTATTTGCGTCACGCCAGAAGTTTGCGACCCGATTGGACGCTGGCTCAAGCGACACTCGCTTCCAAAGCGCCGCTTTAGTTAGTTGCCAGTTTTCCACTGAACAAGTTCACTAAATATAGCCATTGCCATTCTGGTTAGGACGGGGTGCAGGGTTGGCACCCCTGGCTGGGAGCATTGCCCCCACACCCCCTTTGATCCCAATGTCCTAAGCTCTGTGGCGGCAGCTATAACACTTGCCAGAACGCCAAGTAGCGATCGCTATCGCACAAAACAGCGGAGTCGAGGCACACTAATCTGTATCTCGACTCTCCTGCAAATAGGTTTTGGCTGAAATTTCTACTGCATTGAAGCTACGAAACCAACCGAGCTTTAAGCTTCTGGTCTTACTTCTGTGCCGATCGCAACATTCCGCTCAGCAAAGTAGCGATTAAGAAATGTACTGACCAACGACAAGATCACTGGACCCAAAAGGAATGCCAGCAAACCCGTAACGCCGAATCCCGGCACCAAAACGGAGGCTAACCAGAAGCAAAAGCCGTTGACCACGAAGGAAAACAGACCCAACGTGAGGAAGTTGATGGGCAAAGACAGTAGGGATAAAACAGGTTTCAAAAAAGCGTTGACAAGCCCAATCGAGACGGCTGCAATTAAAGCCGCCGGGAAGGTAGCGATATCGACTCCGGGAACAGCCAGATCGACTACGAGCAAACTGAGCGCCGTAACCAACAGGGTTAAAAGACTTCCTACCATAGTTTTTTCCTCAAAGTGACCAAGATTCAAAGCTCTTATGCAAAGCTCTTGTTATCTCACCATTATTGAAGAAAGGTTTGGGTTGCAGCCTCTCTATCGGGGTAGATTTCTGTCACCGATCGCCTACCTCACTAGACAACCGAGCCTAAAGCGATGATGAAGAACTGCTGACACAGGTAGGTTGCACCGATTCAGTTTCAGATGCCTCTTCTGTGCGAGGGGAGAGTGTAATGGCGCTTTCTTGAGGAATTGGCGCTGTCTTCTGCGCTTTGTGAAAGCGGATGCCTAGAACAACGTCGTAAAGGAAGCCAAAAAAGTCTTGAGGCGTTTGCAGAATCCCCAGGGATTGATGAGAGCCTTTTGCATCTAAAAGTGGCTTGATAGCAAAGTAAGCAGGCTGGTAGTTGTACCACGGGATAGAGGGCCACAAATGATGCACCAGATGATAGTTTTGCCCCATAATCATCAGGTTTAAAATGGGATTGGGATAAACTCTGGCATTCTTCCAGCGATCGCGTTCATCAAAGGGGCGATGCGGTAGGTAATCAAAAAACAACCCTAGCGCTAGACCGACCAGGGCAAGCGGCACAAACCAGTAGTTAAACACATAGTCAGTGAAACCATAGTGGAATGCTGACCAAACGATCGCTGCCATCATCAATCGTGCGATCACCCATTCCCACAGCTCATACTTGCGCCACAAACGCCGCTTGAAAAAATAGATTTCGTGATAGAAAAAACGGGCATTGATGATCAGTAGCGGACCAGCCGTGGATACCACATGATCGGGATCGTTGTGTGGATCATTGACGTGGGCGTGATGCTGCATGTGAACCCGCGTGAACACCGGGAACGAAAAACAAAGCATCAACGCACTACCGTGCCCCAAAAGAGCATTCACTACCCGGTTGCGGTGCGCGACATTATGACAGGCATCGTGGATGACCGTGCCAACCATGTGTAGCGCCAAAAAATTAAGCGCAAAGCTGCACCAATGAGACCAATGCCAACAAAAGTAACCCAGGGTAGAAACCAACGCCATCACCACTGAGATGAGAAACATCAGCAGCGTTGGGTTGAAATTGCCAGGGGGACCGAGCAATTCCTTGGGCACCGTCAGGGGCTTACTTGCCTCCGACATTTACAGTCCTGCTCCTTCTAATCACCAACGCGTAGTATACGATACCTACTGTTTGAAAATAAAGTTTTGTGAAATTGCTGCCTTTCACCGCTGCCAGAGAAAGAAGACATACCTTGCCCAGCACCAGGTTGAACGATTAGACCAATCTTTGGTGGAAATGTCACTCAAAGCGCGAGGTCGAAGCTGTAGCCGTCGATCGCAGTGTTTCTGTCGCGCTAACGTCGAACTGCTGCCAGTAAGAGAGACGGCATTTAAACCCACGCCACGCGCACCGAAACTTAAATTTAAAGAAATGCAAATAGATCTACGAATGTGCCGGAATGCGGGAACTCTCAGTGATGTAGATCAGTCTTAAAAAGCCATATGTGTGGTGAGTTGGTTCGGGTTTTGCATCGCGCTTTTCAAAAATAGCTTCAAGTAACCCATTGCTCCCTCAGGGTTGAAGCGTTTGGCATTTTTAGGGAATGGTTGGTTCGTTTCTGCACTATCGCTTCAGTCATCGCTATCTTTTTGAGGTTTTACTATGTCGTTACTGGGGTTTGGATCAGATTTGAGGCTTGTGTCTGCATCCGTTACAGGTTTGGGAGTGTCGCTGAGTACAGTACTTGTGTTGGGGAGTAGCGCGATCGCGGCACCAACGTTTCAGGGTGGCTCTCTCCTTCAAGTCGCTCAGGGCACGGGAACCGATTCTGGTGATGTGATTGTCAACACCGAACCGCAGAAGCCTGGTTCGACGACGAGTCCTGCTGGCAGTAGCTCGACTGGTGGCACGACAACGTTAGCAGGTACCCGTTTTACCTGCGAAATGACCAATGGTCAGTACACGGTGATG
>JBBSHC010000597.1:0-3191 GCA_038253425.1 Leptolyngbyales cyanobacterium
ACGTCTGGATCGGTGTATCGAGAACAACGCAAAACTGACAGAAATTGTCAGTGCCGATACGCCTAAGTTCGTGCAGTTCTTCCAAAAGCTGCCCTACTACGCCTCAAATGCGTGGCATCTCATCCGGCTGTACCTTATGAAGCCGATCGAGGTTGCCCCATTGCAAGGTTCTGCCCGTTAAATTTTCATTGTTGCCCCTTGGTTTCAAACGGCTTTGCGTTACCTGCAACTTACAGGTGCAAAGCCGCTTTTTTGTGGAAACTCTTTGGGGTATGCACCGATCATTATGTTCATGAATCGATTTAGACCCCTGCGATCGCGCTTCTCTTGTCAACTGAACGGTCTTCAAGCGTCTCTGCTCACCGCTGGTCTCGTTTTAATTACCTGCCCCGCCTATGGTTTGCCGTCCAGTAGGCTGTCGCATTCGGCGATCGATCTGTTGGGTCGAGAGGGCACACTGGAGAATCACAGGAGTCAGCGGTCAGCGGTCAGGAAGCAGGAAGCTGAACTAACTGCAACACTCCACACTCAGCACGTTAGCAGTCAGCGGTCAGCAGTCAGCGGTCAGCAGTCAACGATCGCTGAAGACCTAGCACAAGCCCAGCAGCCTACTTCTCCTGAAGCAGCAATTTCTAGCCCTGCCCCTGCCGCCGCGATCGATCTCGAGCCAAAACTAATTGAACAAAGCCCTGTCTTACAACGATGGCTGCAACAGGTGCCGAATGTTTTAGCCGACATCAAGCATGATCCCAGCTTTCGCACACGGTTGCGTCTGGGTTACACACAGTTTCCCTCGACCAAGCAAGCGGGGGGACTCAATGTCGGCATTGAAGATGTGTTTTTGGGGCACACTGGTTTGACGCTCAGCGCCGACTACCAAACAGCGTTTAACGGTCGGCGTGAGTCCTGGGGTACAGATCTCCGCTACTACGTGCGTCCGCTCGGCAGTTCGATCAATGTAGCTCCGGTCATTGGCTATCGTCATCTCGAAACAACCCGCTACGCCACGGATGGCGTGAATGTGGGTCTGCGTTTGTTGCTGGTACCTTCCCGAACAGGTGCCGCTGATATAGCGGTAACGCAAAGCTGGGTAGCACCAGGTAGTGAGGCTGAAGTTGGTCTGACGACGCTTTCCTTTGGTTATGCACTCACGCACAATCTAAGACTATCAACCGACATTCAGCAGCAAAATTCTCGCTTTCGCAAGGATAGCCGTGTCGGTATTGGCTTGGAGTGGATGCTTTAAACTTGGGGCTTGAGAGGAGACGCTTTAGCGCGATCGCGCCGTATCCCTCAACCAAGATTGCCACGATTTGCGATACTAGAATCTGGTTCTGTGACGCACACAATACATGTTTACTATCGACATCACCCTGAAGAATACGCCCCTATCGCTCTCGGTACAGCACAAGTCGGAAGAGGATGCTGAAGCAACCTATCAAAAAATCTTGCAAGCGCTGCGTTCTGGCGGCAACGAACTGCTTGAATTAAGCTGCGATAAACAAGTTGGAAAAAGAATCGGTGTCTTGGGCAGCGAGATTTCAGCCGTGCAAATTTCTGACAAAGCAGGTACGGCAGCGGCATCTGGTAGACCACCTGGTTTCTTTGCGCTAGCGGAATGAACGTATCAGGATATCTTGATAGCTCAGATGATGCCAGTTTCAGTGATCGATCGCCGTTAGTGAGCGGTGAGATCATGCTGGGTTCTGAAACACCTGCCATTCAGGTTCAGGACTTGTGCTTTCGCTGGTATAAGGGCGAAACAGTGCTGGAAGCTTGCTCCCTAGAGGTGCCCACAGGTGAATTTTGGATGCTGTTGGGCACCAACGGGAGCGGCAAGTCAACGCTACTCAAGCTGTTGGCAAAGCTTTTGCAGCCTCAGTCCGGTTCGATTCAGGCAAGCCCACACATTGGCTTTGTGTTTCAGAACCCCGACCATCAGTTAGTAATGCCGACGGTGGGTGCTGATGTTGCCTTTGGTTTAGTGGCAGAAAAGCTGACGCCTGCCCAAGTGCGCTGCCGGGTTGAAGAAGCATTGGATGCCGTGAATTTGTTACCTCTGCTGCGGCGTCCCATTTATGCCTTGAGTGGAGGGCAAAAGCAACGGGTCGCCATTGCAGGCGCGATCGCGCGTCACTGTGACATCCTACTGCTAGACGAACCCACCGCCCTCCTTGATCCAGACAGTCAGTTGGATTTAGTCGCGCAGGTGCAACGGTTGGTCAAGAGCCGAGGCTTAACGGCGCTCTGGGTGACACATCGGTTAGACGAACTGGACTACGCCGATGGTGCTTTTTTGCTAGAGCACGGCAAAGTGGTCGATCGGGGTGATCCTCAACGGCTGAAACACCGACTAATGCAGACGCCAGTTCAGGAAGTGGCAGCAACAAGTGATTGATTTTGGATGCTGTATTCCAGGTTGCAAGGTTTGTAACACAACGCAATAAAATATGTGATGATTGATCTAATGTAAGGTTCAGCGAAGGTCAATCATCCCATTCCGCCTTTGAGGTATGCCACGTCCATCACCCCAGGCTGTGTTGCTGGTAGACGGCTATAACGTCGTCGGGCTTTGGGCTGACCTGCGGCAAATGCGCGATCGGGCTGGATTGGAACCAGCAAGACGTCAACTTATCGAAGTACTGGCTGGCTACAGCGCATTTCAAGGCTTCGACACACAAATTATTTTCGACTCTCAATATCAAGCTACGGGTAGTAACCACGAAGTGATTACGCCCAATCTCTCAGTGCGCTACACAGATTTTGGTCAGACCGCTGATACCTATATTGAAAAGACCTGTGCCGATTTTCGCTATGACCTGCGTAAATTTCAGCAACGCCTGATTGTGGCAACTTCTGATCGCGCTCAGCAGTTGACCGTTGTTGGTTATGGAGCCGAGTGGATGTCAGCCGAACGACTGGGCGCAGATGTTGAATCCATTGCGCGGCGAGTTCAGCGGCATCAGAAAACCACGAAAAAAACAACAGGTCGGTTTCTTGCCCATGCTTTAGACCCTGAAGCTCAACAGCGTTTGGCAAAGTTGCGGCTGGGTAAGCAGGGACAGAAGGATTAGTGTCATCCTGGGGCAGCTTTCTCTGTAGCAGCTTGCATGAGGGAATGAGGAAAAAACTACGCGAACCCTTGTCAAAGTAGCCACATTGTAGATAATATAGGATTCGCAACGTAGAGC
>JBBSHC010000598.1:0-3187 GCA_038253425.1 Leptolyngbyales cyanobacterium
CATCCATTTTCGCTCCCGGCTTGTTTGGCCGATAACCTAGAACCGCCGCCGCTTGCGCCATGGCTTCAACAATAAGCACACCGGGCATGATGGGTCTACCAGGAAAATGCCCCTGAAAGTGCGGTTCGTTAAAGGTGACGTTTTTAATGCCAACGGCTAACGTTCCGGGTACGTATTTAATAATCCGATCGACCAGTGAAAACGGATAGCGATGCGGCAAAAGTTTTTGAATTTCCTCAACCGGAATAGTAACTGCTGCCTCCGTATGAGATGCTTCCAGCGTAGCGCGTTCAGGCTCGCCAGCATGGGCTCCCACGTCACTGGAAGTAGCACCGGAGGTATTGACATCAGTAAGAATAGACATGGTTTTAGAGCTTTGATAGAGGTGCGGTAGAGAGATAAACGCTGTTGGCTGCTGATGAGTATTTTTTGATCGCAGGCTATTAGCGACTCACACTCAACAACTGACGCGCAAGTTTCGTATGTAGATGATGGCTGGCTTTATACGCCAAAAAATGCGCGCACGGAAAATTGCCCAACAGACTCAAGTCTCCTACTAAGTCTAAAAGCTTATGACGGACTGGCTCATTTAAAAATCGCAAGGGCGGATTCAGCCAACCATCTGGTCCACAAACCAGCGCATTGTCCAAACTACCACCCTTGATCAAACCTTTGGCACGAAGGGATTCAAGCTGATGAGCCAACCCAAACGTGCGGGCAGGGGCAATGTCTGCGGCAAAGATAGGGGCAAGTTTCGTCGCGTCTACACCGGGTGAACAACTGTGCCACTGAGTCCCGATCGCAGGTAGGTCAAAATTAATTCCATACGTAAACCGTAGTTCGCTAGACGGCAACGCTGCCACAAACGCATCGCCTTCTCGCACCCATATAGGTTCCTGAATTGCCCAAATAGCGCGGGGTTCTGGCTGTGCCTCAAGACCAGCCTGCTCAATCGCATTCACCCATTCTTTAGCTGACCCATCCAGCAATGGCACCTCTGGTCCGTCCAATTCAATCCGAGCATTGTCAACGCCCATGCCCGCCAGTGCCGCTAAGAGGTGCTCTACAGTGCGAACTTGAGCCGCTCCTTGTATCAGTTCAGTTGACAGGAGGGTTTGGTTGACAGTTTCGATCCGTGCCTCAATTTCTGGCGCTCCCGGTTGGTCTACCCGCACAAAGTAGCGTCCGCGACCCACAGGTGCCGATGAGACATGAGCCTGCACCATAACTCCGGTATGTAACCCCACCCCCGATCGCGTGAAAGCTGTGCGCAGGGTCTGTTGGCAGGGTGGTGGAGTCTGCAACGGCGAATGACTGTTAATCGCTTGGTTCTGTCGTTCCTGCTGGCTCGGTTGACCGCTAAACTGTACCTCCATCAGAACCGCTCTCCGATGCCAAAGTGAAAACGGCTATCGCCCTGGTCGTTACGACCAAAATCAATGCGGATCGGACCAAGCGGTGATTGAATCCGCAAGCCAAGACCATAGCCAATCCCCTGACCCGGTTTACCCCGTACACCTGCTGGATCGCCTGGAACATTTTTGCCCGTGCCAAAGTCAGTGGCAGCGTCTACAAACAGGGCACCCGAAATGACCGAGAAAACGGGAAAACGATATTCGACTGTAGCCTGAATAAAGCTCTTGGCACTGCCCAGGTCGCCTTCATCGTACCCACGAACGGAGTTACTACCGCCCAAGGCAAACGCTTCGTAGGGTGGCAAGTCGCCCAGTACGGTTCCTCCTTGAACATTAAATGCAAAGGTTTGGGGACAATCTGATGGTTTCGATTTGGGGTCTTGGCAGCCTTTGGTTAGACGCAGAAGACGTGTTGGCAAGTAGAAACTGTAGCCCGCGCGGAGACGGTTAAAGAAAATACTTCCCAAGCCAACGGGAATGGACTGTTCTGTCCCAAGTCGAAGCAGCGATCCTGCGGTTGGACGAAGCAAATCATTCCGCCGATCGCGCACAACGCCAAACTGCACGGTAAAGAGATCGTCTTTTCCTTCACCACTAAAGCTCAGGTTGTTACCTAACTCATCTTTGGGTGCAAGATTACCATCCCCATCGCGGATCGCAACGCGCTGATACTGTAAGCCTAGTGAGGCAGCCCACTCTGGTCGGACATAGGGATTGCCATTCAGCGGACGCGAAAAACTAATACCGCCGCCTGTTCGTACAACACGCGGGCGATCGCCATTGTTTCTGCCTTCTGGCAGTTTTACCTCAGGATCGCCACCATCAAAGATGAGCGAAATCGTACGACGACGGAATAGGTTGACTGTGTAGGATGTGCGGAAGGGATCGCCAGCAATCCAGGGATCTGTGTAGTTCAGGTCGAACAGAAGTTCCCTCACACCAAGCTGCACTTCAGCGCCAAGCTTTTGATTATTGCCACCCAGGTTCTGCTGCTGATAGCTGACCGTGCCAAATAAACCGCTGGCAGAACTAATTCCAGCACCCGCCGCGATCGAACCCGTGTTCTTTTCAACCACGTTTGCCACAACCACAACCTTGCGTGGGTCTTGCCCAGGTGAGAGCGATAACTTGACATCCTCAAAGATGCCCAAGCCATACACTCGTTGCAGATCGCGCTCTACCTTCGTGCGGTTAAACACCTCCCCAGGCTTCAGCTCAAACTCGCGAGTGACAATAAAATCACGCGTGCGTCCCCGAATTGGATTGCCTTTCGCATCCTTTTCTTCCCCGTCTTTGTTGGTGAAACGCACCTGGATATTTTCAACGACTCCTTCAGCCACCTGGAGTGTAACAACGCCTTCTGGTGAAACTTGAGGTGAGTCAACGATTTGGGCTAGAACATAGCCGTTGTCCTGATACCACTTGTTGACTTTCTTAATCCCTTCTTGCAACTGCACCAGATTCAAGACCTTGCCGTACTGGTCGCTGAAGGCATCTGTAATCACTGCTGCTGGCAGCACCGTTGTGCCATCCAACTGCACCTTTTGCAAAACGGGATTAAGCTGCACATCAAACGTGACGCGTACACCTAACGGTGTATCTTCTGGCACGGCACGGACATTGGAGAAGTAACCCGTAGCAAAAATGGCATTGATATCTTCTTGCAATTGGGTGCGGGTGGTTGTCCGTCCTGGCTGTGTGCGGATGACCCGGTAAACTTCTTGTTGAACCTCGCCCTCTACCCCGTTGACCACTACCTCACCGACCAAAAC
>JBBSHC010000599.1:0-3182 GCA_038253425.1 Leptolyngbyales cyanobacterium
AGAGACAAACCGCGCTTACTTACCACTGGTTTTTATCGCGGCCGCCACGGGGATTAGGACTTTGGGATCAATGGGGGTGTGGGGGCTTTGCCCCCAGCCAGGGGTTCCACCCCTGCACCCCGTCCTAACCAAACCAGAATGGCTATGGCTATATGACCGCTGCAAAGGGCACACTATCAACGACTGAAGTTGACATACTCTACAGATTCTTCAGGATTTGCCTCTGAAACTGTTTGTAGCTGGTCTGAGTGGTTCGCAGTAACGGAGGTTTGACCGTTTTCTGCTGGCTTGACGGCAACAGGCGTAGCCAAGGGGGTTTGCTCTGGGCGACGGGCTTCGATCAGGCTAATGGCGCGGGTCACGCTTT
Organism: Leptolyngbyales cyanobacterium; assembly: GCA_038253425.1. GTDB lineage: Bacteria > Cyanobacteriota > Cyanobacteriia > Leptolyngbyales > Leptolyngbyaceae > Stenomitos. Next base: position 368 of record JBBSHC010000599.1, read on the forward strand.
CGGGCAAGATGACGACTAAGCCGTTTAGCGATGCCGCATCTAACGCCGTTTGAATGGCTGTTGTTTCATTCAGAATGGTCTCGTAGCGGCAGTCTGGTCTAACTTGTGCAATTCCCTGACTGATGAGCTTGGCGGCATCGCCCCGTGGTCTGCCGCGAGCATCATCATCTTCCTTGATAATGATGCGATCGAACATTTGCGCCGATAGCTGCCCTAGTGTCACAAAATCTTCGTCACGGCGATCGCCAGGACCACCCACCACACCAAGGCGTTCACCGGGCCAGTTTTTTACAAAACCGCCTAGTGCCTCATAGCTGTGGGGATTGTGAGCATAATCCACTAGTGCGTGGTAGCGACCGAGATTAATCAGGTTCATGCGTCCTGGCGTATGCTCGGTTGATGCCTGGAAGCTCATCAGCGCAGCACGAATGGCTTCGATCGGCACTCCCTGAGCAAAAGCAGCCAGACTTGCTGCCAATGCATTAGCAATCATGAAGGGAGCGCGCCCTGCCAAAGTCAGCGGTACATTCACTGCCTGATCAATTCGTAGGGTCCAATCGCCCTTGAGAATAGACAGATAACCATTTTCATAAACCGCTGCGAGACCACCCTGCTGCGTATGCGATTGAATTAATGGGCTATCGGGCTGCATGGAAAAGTAAGCGATTTGACCCTTCACCCGCTCTGCCATTGCTGCTACTAGAGGATCGTCGGCATTCAAAATCACGTAGCCGCCTGGGATGACGGTTTCGGCAACAACCCCTTTCACCTGCGCCATCTGCTCGATCGAGCTGATATCGCCAATGCCCAGGTGGTCTGCTGCCACATTGAGAACAACGCCCACATCACAGGCATTAAAGGCCAAACCAGAACGCAAGATGCCACCACGCGCACTTTCAAGCACAGCGACTTCAACGGTAGGGTCTTGCAAAATCAACTGGGCGCTTTGGGGGCCGGTATTGTCGCCCGGTTCTACCAGGTAGTCGCCAATGTAGGTGCCATCAGTTGTGGTGTAACCGACCACCTGCCCAGTTTGCTTAAAAATGTGAGCCACTAGCCGGGTTGTCGTGGTCTTACCGTTGGTGCCTGTGAGGGCGATGATGGGTACACGGCTGGGCGCACCGGGCGGAAACAGCATACTCAGTACGGGATCGGCAACATTACGGGGAATGCCTTCGCTGGGACTAACGTGCATCCGAAAACCTGGTGCAGCGTTGACTTCGACAATGACACCATCCACTTCGCGCAGGGGACGGGAAATATCAGCCGTTACGACATCGATCCCCGCAATATCCAGACCAATAATTTTGGCAACGCGCTGTGCTAACCAGATATTTTCGGGGTGCATATCATCGGTGCGATCGACCGCGATGCCGCCTGTACTTAAATTAGCCGTTGCCCGCAGATAGAAAATTTCCCCGACTGGCAAAACGGTATCGAGTGTATAACCCTTTTGTTCGAGCAGTTGCCAGGTGGTGCGATCGACCTCCAGCTTGGTCAATACATTATTGTGCCCTTCACCCCGGCGCGGATCTTGGTTGGTCGTTTCAATCAAGGCTTCGATCGTCGCAGTGCCATCACCCACTACATGAGCAGGTACACGTTCGGCAACCGCTACTACCTTGCCATTAATGACCAGAACGCGATGATCTCGCCCTTGATAAAAGCGTTCAACAATCACCTCTCGTGATACTTCTTTGGCAGCATCGTACGCCGCTTCTGCCTGTTCCCAGGCGTTGATATCGATCGTAATGCCTCGCCCGTGGTTGCCGTCTAACGGCTTGATCACAATGGGGTAGCCACCCACATCAGCGATCGCGGCTTCCAAATCATCCAAATAGCTAATTACTGTACCCTGTGGCACGGGTACACCCGCCTCACGCAAAATCTGCTTCGTGCCCTCCTTATCGGAAGCAAGCTCCACAGCTAGAATGCCTGTACGGTTGCTCAGCGTAGCCTGAAGCCGCTTTTGATGAACGCCATAGCCAAGCTGAATCATGGCGCGAGCGCTGAGTTGAAACCAGGGAATGCCCCGTGCTTCCGCCTCTTTCACCAGCGTTTCGGTACTCGGACCCAGCGAAGCATCGGCGTAGAGTGCGCGCAAATCGTGTAAGTCCTGCTCCAGCTCTTGCAGTGGGTAGTGACCTGTTTCGATGATGCTTTGGCAAAGACGAACGGCTGCTCTAGCCGCATAGCGTCCTGCTTGTTCATCTTGATACTCAAAAACAACCTGGTATGTGCCAAGATTCGCCGTCTCACGCGTACGCCCAAAGCCAACGACCATGCCCGCCAGTTCCTGTAGTTCTAAGGCAACATGCTCGATGATGTGACCCATCATGGTGCCTTCTTTCACCCGGCTCAGGAAGCCACCCCGACAACCGGGCGAACAAAAATGTTCCACCAGGCTAGGCAACGTTTCGATTAGCCCTTCGTAAAAACCAGGAATGACATTCGAGGGCTTGTCTGCCAGATCTTCTAGATCTAGACGCATCACAATGAGCTTCGGGCGTCGAATGCTCCAGTAATTGGGACCGCGTAATGTCTGTACTTTGAGAATTTTCATAACACTGATAAGGAGGGACTCCGAGCAGGGCAGTTGAGTACCAGTTTTAAACGTTGCTTGTATGGGGGGAACGATTACTCAGTTTCAAACTCTCAAAAGCCGCTAGACTGTTTGCTGTGAACAGTTTTGAGTTGAAAGTGAAATCGTTGTGGCTCAAAATGGTTGTATAGAGGGCGTTTAAGAGTTTAGAGAAAAATTTAATCGTTACTTGCTGCTGGGATAACGCAGGGTGACGAAGATCGGAAGAGCGTC
>JBBSHC010000600.1:0-3181 GCA_038253425.1 Leptolyngbyales cyanobacterium
GGAGGTTTTTGAGTGAGCGCGATAGCTTAGAAGAAGGAAGATTAGATGTTGTCAGAGGCTGGCGCTATGAATCGCATTTGGAGCAAGCTGAGCAAGGTGGTGGGTACATTATTCCTTTACGGTGGTGGCACAACCGCGATCGCGCTGCTTACAGGCATTGTAACTAGTCATGCGACAGGCGGCATCTTGACTGTACTGTCGATCGCTCTGGTCTTCTTTGGTCTAGCACCTGCATTTCTTGGTGGGTGCTTGTTGTCTGCCAGCTATAAGCTAGAACGGCAGGCAATTCGAGCGCGTTTTTTCCAGCTTCTTCAGGTTAATCAGGGTCGGCTATCAATACTAGATTTTGCAGCGGCTACACGGCTAGAGCCGTCGATCGCTCGTCGCCATTTAGATAGTTGGGCGAAAGAGTTTGCTGCGACCTTTGAGGTTAATGAAGGTGGGGATATCTATTACGTTTTTGCTACTGAACCGCTGTTGCTACCGGAAGCAACTAACGTAATTTTGTGGAAACAAATGGTGCGACAGTGGTTGCAGTCGGTTGATTAAACAGCCACGCCTAGCTGTGGATTAGCTATTAGTTGAGATGGGTAAACTAGCATAACCGTATTTCTGCTGTAGCCATCAAACTAAAGGGTGAGTAAACTCTGAACAGATTAATGTCTGTACTGAGTTTCTGGCAGGCACCCTTTAAATTGTGTCGATTGAGCAAGGCAGGACAGCCGCTTCTTTCGTCGTCATGTTCGGTTGATTAAAATATTCAACCTTAGTCGCTAACGCTAGCGCATGGCTGACTGTGAGATTGTAGAGCGAACTTTTTTCTTGATTCAGGAACTTGATTCACTGGTTGCTCACTTTGATAGGCTTGCTAACTACTGGTGTAATCTATGGTTACGGTTGAAGCTTAAATTTATTTTTATCCGGGAAAACCTAATCCTTATACGCGTTCCATGCTCTAGCCATTGCTATGAAACCTGAACACCTTGAAAGCTTACGCGATTGCTGTCAGAGTGATGAAGCTTTCGAGCGAATGCAGCAGATTTTGTTGACGGCAGAGGCTGAACGTCAGGAAAGTGAGCTAAATATTTTTTATGAATCGTTGCAGAGCGATTCTGGGCAGGATGACGCCGTTAGCAATCATTCCACCCGTTATCTCAAGTCTCTTGAAACGTTAATTTTAGAGCGAACCCCCGCTCTTCTTAATATAAACGAGCGGTTACGGCAGGAGATTGTCGAGCGCAGACGTGCCGAAAAAGCACTTCAAGAGAGTGAACAGGGGTTTCGATCGCTGATTGAGAACGCCACTGATATTGTTGTGGTGCTGGATCGGAAGGGCGTTTTTCGCTATTGCAGCCCTTCAGCCGAGAAAGTGTTGGGCTATACCCTTCGTGATGCGATTGGCTATAGTACAGCAGAGTTTGTGCATCCAGACGATCTGGCGGCTGTTTTGGCTGTACTGGAAGGAGCCGTTCAGCAACCGGGGAGTAGCCAGTCCCCGATCGAGTATCGAGTGCGGCACCGCAACGGTTCCTGGTGCTTTTTTGAAGCGGTCGCCACCAGTTTGCTAGAGGTTCCGGCAATCAGGGGTGTGGTGATAAACTGCCACGACATTACCGAACGCAAGCGGGTAGAGGCGGCGCTACTCGTTGCCAATCGACAGACCGCAAATATTTTAGAGAGCATTACTGACGCCTTCATGTCGCTAGATCAAGACTGGCGGCTCATCTATGTAAACCAGCAGGCAGCGCAACTGTGCCAGCGATCGCGAGAAGCACTTTTGGGACAGAGCCTTTGGGATGTTTTTCCTGATATTGTGGGTTCCGTTTTTGACCAGGAATATCACAGAGCCTTAGAGCAGCAGCTTTCTGTAACCTTTGAAGAGTTTCACCCGTCTTTGAATGCCTGGTTTGATGTTCGCTTGTTTCCCTCTGCCGATGGCATCTCTCTGTTTTTCTTAGACGTGACCGATCGCAAGCAGGCAGAGGCAGAACTGCTGGAAATGAGTACAGCTCTCGGTAATGCGGTGGAGGGTATTGCACGGCTAGACATCAACGGTCAATACATTGCGCTAAATCGGGCATATGCCGCAGCCTTAGGCTATGAGCAGACAGAGCTTATTGGGATGTCCTGGCAGCAAACGATTCATCCCCATGATCTTGAGCGCGTTACAGCAGCGTACCAAATCATGTTGAGGGAGGGCAAAGCCGAGGTGGAGGCAACGGGTCTTCGCAAAGACGGTTCCACCTTTTATAAAGAGATCGTTGTGGTAGCAGCCTATGACTGGCACGATCGCCTCATCGGGCATCATTGCTTCACCAAAGATATCACTGAACGCAAACGAGCACAGGTGGCATTGCTAGAAAGTCAGGAACGGCTCAAGTTGACATTAGAAACCACTCAGATGGGTCTTTGGAACTATGAACCGCAGACTGAAACCAGTCAATGGTCTGATAGCTGCGAACGGTTATTCGGTCTCCCACCCAGCACATTCGGTGGCACAAAGGACGCCTTTCTTGCCTGCGTTCATCCTGACGATCGCACCGCTGTTAGTGAGTATGTAATCCAGCAAGGTCAGCAGGTAACTAACTTCAGCCAGGAATTTCGCATTATCGCTCCAGACGGCAGCATTCGGTGGATTTTGGAGCGAAGCCATACGTTCTATGACGACGCGGGTAAACCTGTGCGAACGCTGGGCATCTCTATGGACAACACCGATCGTAAACGGTTTGAAGAAACCCTGCGCCAGCAAGCCAAGCAAGAACGGCTCATGGGTGCCATCACTCAACGCATTCGCAACTCTCTAGATCTTGAAGAAACGCTCAACACAACCGTTTTCGAGGTTCGACAATTTTTGAAAGCGGATCGAGTCGTGCTTTTTTTTGTAGTTCCGATGGCTAGTGGGGTCGTAAAGGCTGAATCGATTGATGCGAACTGCTCGTCGATGCTTGGCGTAGAGATTCGGGAGGATTGGTTTCGGCAAAAACTGGGTGAGTATCAGCAGAACAAAAACTTGGTTGTGACTGACGCTCAGCTCATTGACGCCTCTAGCGGTCGCCGACGCTTTCTGGAGCAGTGGCAGGTAAAGGCTGTCTTAGCCGTGCCGATCGTACATGACGATCAGCTTTGGGGCATCTTGGCAGCGCATCAGTGCTCAGGGGAACGTAGCTGGGAACCATCTGAA
>JBBSHC010000601.1:0-3177 GCA_038253425.1 Leptolyngbyales cyanobacterium
CCGGGAATCACCATACTCGGCTTGAGGATCATTTGATCGGGTTCCACGCCCTGAATATACAGCTCATCAAAAACTGCTTTGAGAACCTCGTGATGCACGGCATAGCTACGCATTAAGGTATGGTCGCCATCCATCAGCACTTCTGGTTCGACGATCGGCGTGAGTCCGCCTTCCTGACACAGAGCAGCATACCGAGCCAGCGCATGGGCATTCGTTTTGATGCCGCTATTCGACGGTGCGCGATCGCTGATGGTAATGACCGCACGCCACTTGGCAAAACGAGCACCCATTTTGTAATACTCCGCAATGCGATCGCGCAGACCATCCAAGCCTTCTGTCACCGTTTCACCCGGATTCTTTGCCAACGGTTTTGCACCTTCGTCCAGCTTGATACCGGGAATCATACCCGCCTCTGCTAGAACCTTCGTAAACGGCGTGCCATCCTTTGTCCCCTGACGAATGGTCTCGTCGAACAGAATCACCCCACTGAAAAACTCCCCAATACCAGGCGCAGTAAAGAGCATTTCCCGATACGCCCGCCGCATTTCCTCAGTAGTCGGAATCCCCAGCTTTTCAAAGCGCTTATTCGCAGTGCCATAGCTTTCATCAGCCGCCAAGATGCCCTTACCGGGAGCAACCATCGCTTTTGCAGTCGCTGCTAACTCTTGTGCATACATACCTTCAGATGCCTCCTCAACGGGTAATAAATCGGCGATCGCGCTGAATCTAGCACACTGTTCTCTGTTTTTAGCGCCCCTGCCCCCTCACTTCCCCCTCCTCCACACGCTAGAGACTTGAAGCGATAGAATCATTAAACTCAGCGCCTAGAGAAAACACTTAGAAAACTCTTTAAACCAAGTGCATCGTGCTAAAGCTGGAACGATAGAATTGTTAAGGATTGTTTTTCCCTGTTTCTATGTCTAAACGTGCTGCTGGTTCAAAACGGGTTGATGCTTTGGCTAGTGATGGTCTAGACGATCAAGTGGCTGAGGTCCAGATGGCTAACGCTCAGAATGGTCATGCTGCCAGTCAGACATCAGCGCTGAACACAATTCGGATTCGGGGGGCACGACAGCACAATCTAAAGGATATTGACCTGGAGTTGCCGCGCGATCGCCTGATCGTTTTTACCGGGGTTTCTGGCTCTGGTAAGTCGTCGCTGGCGTTTGACACGATTTTTGCAGAAGGGCAACGCCGCTATGTCGAATCACTCAGCGCGTATGCTCGTCAGTTTCTAGGGCAGGTAGACAAGCCGGATGTAGACGCAATCGAAGGGTTGAGTCCTGCTATCTCGATCGACCAAAAATCTACGTCGCACAATCCGCGATCGACCGTAGGCACCGTTACCGAAATTTATGATTACTTGCGGCTGCTGTATGGTCGGGCAGGTGTTCCCCACTGTCCCCATTGCGATCGCTCCATTTCGCCACAATCCATTGATCAAATGGTCGATCGCGTGATGGATTTGCCCGATCGTACCCGCTTTCAAATTCTGGCTCCCGTGGTGCGCGGCAAAAAAGGCACCCACAAAAAGCAGTTGTCTAGCCTTGCTGCTGATGGCTTTGTGCGCGTCCGCATTGATGGAGAAGTGCGGGAACTCAGCGATGCGATCGAGCTAGATAAAAACCAGCTACACACGATCGAGATTGTTGTCGATCGACTCGTTAAAAAAGAGGGTATTGAAGAGCGTCTGACCGATTCCCTCGGTACCTGCTTGAAGCATTCCGGCGGCATTGCCATCATTGACATTTTTCAGGAGGAGTCAGAAGTCAGGCTTTCCAGGGCGTCAGCCGACGGGAGTCAGGAGTCAGGAGGGAACGTCATCGAACTCCCCACAGGGAAAGCCCTCCGCGCAGCCGAAAAAGGTGGTGATTACGGCAGTGCCCCTACTCCCCACTCCTCACTCCCCACTCCCCTTGTCTTCTCCGAAAACTTTGCCTGTCCCGAACACGGCGCAGTGATGGAAGAGCTATCGCCACGCTTGTTTTCCTTCAACTCGCCCTATGGTGCTTGCCCTGCCTGTCATGGGTTAGGCAGCCATCGTCGGTTTTCGGCAGAACTGGTGATTCCCAACCCCGATTTGCCAGTGTACGCCGCGATCGCGCCCTGGTCTGACAAAGACAACACCTACTATCTCTCGCTTCTATGCAGCGTTGCCAGTGCCTATGGCTTTGATATTCAAACCCCCTGGAGCCAGTTAAACGACGAACAGCGTCACGTCCTTTTGCATGGTTCCAAAGAGGCGATTTGGATTGAAGTCGATTCACGCTACCGTCAAACGAAGGGCTACCAGCGGCGCTACGAGGGTGCATTACCGCTGTTAGAAAAGCAGTATCAGGAAGCCAATTCCGACGCTTACAAGCAGAAACTAGAGCAGTATCTGGTCGATCAACCCTGTGAAGATTGCCAGGGCAAGCGGCTGAAGCCAGAAGCGTTGGCAGTGCGGTTAGGTCAATTCCACATTGCCGACTTGACGAGTGCCTCAATTCAGGATTGCCTCAATCAGTTGAGCAGCATTCAACTGAGCGATCGACAGGCACAGATTGCTGACCTCGTACTGCGTGAAATCAAAGCGCGCTTGCAGTTTTTGTTGGATGTCGGGCTAGAGTACCTCACCCTCAATCGGACTGCCATGACGCTTTCGGGCGGGGAGGCTCAACGCATTCGGCTGGCAACGCAAATTGGCTCTGGACTGACAGGCGTACTCTATGTCCTGGACGAACCCAGTATCGGACTGCACCAACGAGACAATGCCCGTCTGCTCAAGACGCTGAATCGGCTCCGTAACCTGGGCAATACGTTAATTGTGGTGGAACATGACGAGGAAACCATTCGTGCTGCCGACCACATTGTCGATATTGGTCCCGGTGCGGGAGTGCATGGGGGACGGATTGTCTCTCAGGGCAGCCTGGAAACGATGCTGAATACACCCGAATCGCTCACTGGAGCCTACTTGTCGGGACGGCAGGTCATTGCCACGCCCGCGGAACGGCGATCGGGTAATAATCGTGTGCTCAAGATTCGCAATGCCTACCGTAACAACTTGAAGCAGGTAGATGTGGATATTCCCCTCGGTAAGTTGGTGTGCGTGACGGGTGTTTCTGGCTCTGGCAAATCGACGCTCATTAATGAACTGTTGTACCCCGCTCTGCAAAACAATTTTGGCAGCAAGATTCC
>JBBSHC010000602.1:0-3173 GCA_038253425.1 Leptolyngbyales cyanobacterium
AAGTCATAAACCGCTTGCCCTGAAGCCCAGTAATCCACTCAGGCATTAACTGTTTCAAAATATCGGTAGTGGGCTGACCAACAATGGTTTTGCGGACGAAAACGAACTCTCCCTTTTCAGTCGGGCGAACTTCCAGAGCCGTTAGCGGCACTCTCTGTTTCTGAGCAAACCCTTCCGCCGCTTTCGTTGGTTGACCATCCTTAAACGCTGCTTGAGCAGGTGGTCCTTTAACCTCTTCTTCTTGATCGGGCTGCTGCAAAGGCAACCCCGTGATTAAGACTGCTAATCGTCGGGGTGTGCCATAAAACTCGATCGACGCCGGGGTGAGATAGCACTCTTTAAGAGTTTGAGGAATGCGCGATCGCCACTGCTCTAGCGCTTCATCCACAAAGCTTGCGGGCAATTCTTCAGTGCCAACTTCAAACAAAAACGTCGCCATAACTCCTGAACCCAGACGCCTAACAGCTTGCAATGCCATCAGTTTACCGTGCAGAGAGAATGTAAAGCAGTCTGTTATCCGTGGATTGTCGCCTTTGCTCCAAACCGTTGACATCAAAAGCTAGTCATGAGTCATCAGCGTTCAGCCATCAGCTCTCAGCATTCAGCCATCAGCACTTTGCAAACCATAGACGCCCATGTTCTGAGTTCTGAGTCAAAAAGCAGGCACGACGCCAGAGCGCTTTGAGTTACTTTTGCCTTTTACCTTTTACCTTTTACCTTTTGCCTTTTACCTTCTCCCTTCCGCCTCAGCCTTTAAGGGCACTTTTCGTACGCGGTTTCACTGTTGGTAGGGGCGATACTGCTGGTGTCGGCACTGGACTTGGTGTGGGTGCTGCGATCGCGCAGGCTCCCAATTGTACTGCCTTTAAACCTAGATTTTGAGTGACAAATGGAGCGATCGTTTCTTGCTGAATCCAGCCGCTGTCACCTGGTTGGATTTCGGCTACGGGTGAAGCTGCTACGCTCGTAGAGACGGGCGGCATGGAACAGACTTTTAACTTCAGCCAGTAGCCCCGATTGGGAATTGCTTGTCGGCTTGCAATCTGTAACACGCTGCCTGTTGGCACAATACCCTGGCTGGTACGGACGGTTTTGGGCTGAGTTGTTAATTCTGGCTGGCTCCATAGCACGAGCGACGGGCTGACTTCATTCGTTGCCGAGCGATTCACCTGAATGAGCGACCCCACCGATAGCGCTTCTTGATTGGGAGTTGGGCTGGCGATCGAGGGGCTGGGTTCCGGCTCTAAAACGGCTGGCACTGATGCAGACTGAGGACGCAAGCCTAGCCACGTATCAACCCACAACTGCACATCAGGCAGCAAAACATACGCAAACACACTACCTAAACCCAACACAACAATGAGCGCCAGTAAGGCGACGATGGGATGTGTAGCGGCGCGTTGGGGAGGTAAAACCTGCGTTCTAACTGTAGAACCTGTAGAAACAGACGTGCGAACATTGGCTAAGGAAGTGCGATCGACGCCAGGATCAGTGGTCATACCCAAATTGGCAAGATTCATGTCAACCGCTAGCGGGGTGGTAGCGATCGCCCGTGACTTGGGTGAGACCTGACAGTAAACGAGTCCGATCGTTACGTTGTCGTGCCCATTCTTACTGTTTGCGATCGCCATTAACCGCTGACTCGCCGTTGCCACATCGACCTTACCCTCCAGAATCGGCAGCAGCTCGCTTTGCCAATATTCATCCACACGATCGTTGTCGCTTAGCCCATCGGAACACAACAAAAACAGGCAATCGTCATCCAAAACAAAGCGCTGCACGGTTGGATGCAGCATCGAAGAGGCACCCATGCCCAATGCCTGCACTAATGCGCCCGAACCTGACTGTTGAAGGGCTTCACGATGCAAGGCATAGCCCAACCTTACTTCTCTAGATGCCAGGTCATCATCCAGCGTTACCTGATGGCAACCGAGGCGGGTCAGGCGATAAATGCGGCTATCACCAACGTGGGTTAAATAGAGTTCATGGGCGTGTGCCAGCGTCATCACCAGGGTTGTACCCATCCGTTGCCGTTCCTGCCGCCCTTCGTGATCGTTGCGTTGACTAATCACATCGTTTGCGATCAGTGCCGTCTGTTCTAGTTGCAGCGTCAAAACGGTTGGCTCGATCGCGGTACCCTGCAACGGCAACGACTGCAACTGCTGGTGTACGGTGTCGATCGCCAAATTTGACGCAATGTTTCCCCCTTCATGTCCACCAATACCGTCACAAACAACCACCAACGGCAGCGTTTGACCGGGAACTGCGATCGTTCCTACAGTGCCACTCGGCGGATAGCAGGCATCTTCATTGCGTTGGCGGCTGGGTCCTTGATCGGTCAAGGTGGCAATCTGAAGTTGACGCGCTTGCGAACGTCCGCAGGCAGCCAAGGCTCGATCCAGCAGCATTACCAGTTGTTCACCTGTCCTCACCTGCCCCCGCTGCATGAGTTGGCAAAGCTGCCCCAAAAAGTCAGAAATCTCCGCTTGAGCGAGCGGTTGCCACTGCTGCCACAGCCGTCCCAAATCGCTCAATGTTGGCGTTTTTTTGCTATCAAATCGCAACTCCAACAGCCTCACCAGCGACCCTTCTACCCGTAGCAGATCCGGCTCTAATAGCGTTGAGGCAGTTTTCTCACTACTAAGCGGTTCCCATAGCTGAGCTATTTGCCAGAGCCAGTTTAGTTGGCGTAAGGCTGAACTCTGCTTCCATGTCAGTGCGATCGCTGGCATGAGACGACCTTCTAACAAGCCTGATGGTTTCTGCGGTGGCTCAGCGGCAAAGTCTCCTACAACCCCTCCTGCATAAATAGGCGCTTGCTCTAGAAGCAAATAATCACTGCCCCGTTTCTTGGGTGACGGAACGACGCCATAAAGCTGTGGTACGTGCAGTTGGTACGGCACTAGCCGAAGATAAGGTTCCATGCTCGGCAAGATGTCGTCGGGCATCTGCGGCAACAGCCCCGGTTGGGTATCGAGCACAACACGGCTCTGCTTTACCACATAGCGTCCCGCTACTCGCTCACCTGGACGATGCGATTCGACGCCCTTACCAACCAACCACAGATACCGCTTTGGCAGAAAGGTACGGCATTGCTGGCAAAAGCGATGACTCTCTGGATTGGGAGTCTGACAGAGGTAATTGGGGCAGTCAATTGTTACCGTATCGCTCAT
>JBBSHC010000603.1:0-3173 GCA_038253425.1 Leptolyngbyales cyanobacterium
CGCACCAGTTGGGTATCGTAGGTGCCAACGCGCTGAGTGGGAATGTCTAGCCCATAGCTGAGGTGCGGACGACCGGAAAAATCAAGTGCAACTTGTACCAGCGCTTCATCTAACGGAGCCACGAAATGACCGAAGCGAACGATACCTTTGCGATCGCCCAGTGCCTTCGCTAACGCCATCCCCAAGGTAATACCCACATCTTCGTTGGTGTGGTGGTCATCAATCTCAATATCGCCCGTTGCTCTCACATCCAGGTCAATGAGACCGTGGGAGGCAATCTGATGCAGCATGTGATCAAGAAAGGGAATGCCTGTTTTGGCAAGGCATTGACCCGTTCCATCCAGGTTCAGCGTTACCTGCACATCGGTTTCTCCTGTCGTGCGGCTCACTGTCGCGGTGCGGCTTAGATTTAATAATGGATTGCCATTAGGGTTGCCATTAGGACTGCTATCAGAACGTAAGTCACGGGGTCGATCACTCGTCTGCATGAAATTTGCACATCAAAAGTCAACTCATCTATTATCAGCAATTCTTGTGCAAAGCGACGAGAAGGCTTGATGAATCGCGATCGCGCTGCTGATAGCACAGCTAGAGTACCTACACTAATCAGCAATCAGACGTTACGCTCTCTGATCAGGAACGGCTAGAAGCTGTTTTAACAAAGGTCTGGTGCACAGGAATCTCAATCTCAAATTTTGCGCCTTCTCCCAAGGTAGAGTAACAGGACAGCGTGCCACCATGCTTTTCGGTAACGATTTGGTAGCTGATAGATAACCCTAGTCCAGTGCCTTTCCCAATCGCTTTGGTGGTGAAGAAGGGATTAAACAGCCGCGATCGCACCTCCTCTGGCATACCGGGACCATTGTCAGACAGGGTGATTCGTATGCGATCAGTGCCTACTAAAGCCGTATGAATCCAGAGAGTATTGGGGTTCGCAACAATGTCCTCAAAGGATTTTCCTTGATTGAACTCCTCAAACGAGTCGATCGCATTGCTCAAAATATTCATGAATACTTGATTGAGTTGTCCTGCGTAACATTCCACTAGAGGCAACTGACCGTATTCTTTGATCACGCGAATTTCTGGACGTTCCGCCCTCGCCTTGAAGCGATGATGCAGAATCACCAGCGTGTTGTCGATGCCTTCGTGAATGTCCACTTCTTTGAATTCGGCCTCGTCCAGACGGGAAAAGTTTCGCAACGACAGCACGATTTCACGAATGCGTTCCGTTCCCACCTTCATCGACTGGAGCATCTTGGCTAAATCTGCCATCAGGAAGTCTACATCTGCCTCTTCGATCGCCGCTTGTAGCTCCCGTGGGGGATTGGGGCAATGGACCTGGTAGCGTTGTAGCAGGTTCACCAATTCCTGTGTATAGCCATTCATATGTTCCAAGTTGCCGTGGATGAAATTGACTGGGTTGTTAATTTCATGGGCGACGCCAGCAACCATTTGTCCCAGGGCAGACATTTTTTCGCTCTGCACCATCTGGGTTTGGGTTCGATGTAATTCTTCCAGGATGTTTTGTAATTCGACGTTGTTCTCGCTTAGCTCGTGGGTGCGCTGGTCAACTCGATTTTCCAGTTCTGCATTACTCTCCTCTAGCGCGCTGAAGGAGTCGATGAGCTGTCTTGTCATCCGGTTAAAGGCCTGGGCAAGACTGCTGAGTTCTTTGATGCCCTTGGCTTCCACGGTTTGATCTAAATCGCCAGCGGCGATCGCTTCGCTCGCACGGCTGAGGCGCAGAATCGGTTGCATAATCCAACGGGAGGTATACAACCCCAGAATCGTAGCCCCGACCAGAACTGCGATGCACAGTAGAATCGTTATGCGAGTATTGGCATTGATTTGCCCCATAAAGTCGCTTTCGGGCACGCTCACAACCACTAACCAATCCAAGCCATAAGAGTCGCGCCAGGGGGTCACTCGCACATGATGTGATTCTCCTTCAAAATCAAGCTTTAATTCCTGACTGGCGTTAATGGTCTGAAAATCCTTGAAGCGTTGCTGAAGTTGTTTGGCGATTGTATGCACGATGGGGTTGGGGCTGTCAATGGCATTGATCCGCTTGATATCATCTTTGACGACAGCAAAGGGCTGCTCTTGGACAGAATTGGCAACCAGTGTCCCATTGCGTTCCATAATGAACACCTGCCCTGAGCGACTGATCTTTAAACTGCGTAGAAAATCGCTAATCTTTAAGAGATGAATTTCTGCGGCGACCATCCCCAGCAGTTGATTCTTGGCATCATAAATCGGGCGACCCGCAGATGCAGCAATATAAGGATGATTGGGATAATTTAGCGTATAAATGCGTGCCCAAACCGGTTTGCCTGCGTTTATCGGTGCTTTATACCACGGTTCGTTGAAGTTGTTCCAATCGTAGCTGGCGCTCAGATGGGTACGATTGCCCTGGTTGTCGGCGGCATAACTCATAATTTTGTGGGGCGGTTTGCCGTCCCAATCATCTACAGCGACAGTTTTGCCATCGTACCGTCCGGCACCTGTCCCCGCACCTGTGGTCAACCCAAGACCAATGTAGGTCATGTCATACGCCTGCATCTGATGCCAGAAATATTTGGCAATCGTTTTGCGATCGCGCACATCTAGCAAGCCTAAATGAATCGCATCGGCATTCATCTGAATGATCTTAAGCGGGATGGACAGGTAGGAATCTAAATGTTGATCGACCATACTGCTGGTGCGCTCCATCAGTTGGTTTGCTAAATCGTTAACCGCTTTCTGCCCATTCTTAAACGACAGGTAGCCCACTAAGCCAACCGCCCCAAAAATTTGCAGCATAAAGGGCACAATGAGAACAGTCTGCAAGGAGAGCTGTTTTAGGCTGCGGAAGCGGTGGCGTTGCATGGCAATTTTTCTTAACATAAAGATTACTTAAGCTTTAGAGTGCCCCCCTCGTTCTTCTTTTTATCAGCAGTATTGCTGAAGGTTATGTCAGTATGATGGCTGAGCTTTATGGCGCTGATTTGTGAGGAGAAGCGACTCAATCAAGGCGTGGATGAGAGTAAAGCGATGAACGGTCCTGATTGAAAGACCTGGACTGCCAAAGCCAGGAAGCGTGAAGCATGGTAGAGCAAAGCATGGTAGAGCGAAGTAGTACGACGGCAAGATCGTTTAGACGCACTTGTATCAAACTTGCACCAACAGTTCCA
>JBBSHC010000604.1:0-3165 GCA_038253425.1 Leptolyngbyales cyanobacterium
AAAAAAAGTACTGGCGACATTTGATAATATCCATCGGCATCAAGAAGGACACGACCCATAAGCCTCCCTACTTAAGCAAATCGGGGAAACCAAAACCAACCTGAAACGACTGCACGTTCACATCTTTACTAATTGGCGCAAGATGTGTACTGCCATAGCCGTACCGCCCGAAGACACCAAAGCCCTTCGTGATCAACCAATCAAAGTTGAACGTAAACGTGTCGGCATTGGAGTTCTTCAGCGGACCACCAAAGCCATCATCCAGATAGCCGTATGGGATTGGCTCACCCAGTGCACCCCCAATCGTGCCAAAGATTTGTTGAAAGTTGGTGCGGTTGTACAGGAAGCGCAAATTGATGTTTTGCGTAGGTGAGAATGTCAACTCAGCGGTTGTGGTGTTGGTGCCGTTAAACAAACCCTGTCCTGGGTTACTAGAGGAGTTGAAAAGAGAACTTGTTAGGAATTCCGTATTCTCACCGAGATAGGCAACTGCAAAACGGAACTGCTTGCTGATATTCCATTCAATGACCGCACCCGATCCTCGGTCGATCGTATTGGTTTGCGTACTGCCGATCGAGTCAAAACTGCTGGCTCCTGTCAAGAAGAAGGTAAAGCGGTTGAAGTCAAAGTGGCGATACCAGTTAACACGAGGACCAACAGTAATTTTGATCGAATCATTCAGCGGAAAACTGTAGAACAAATCGTGAATGACAAAATCACTCCGACCATTGACCGTGCCAGCGCTCTGATCGGTAAACGGTACGCCATAAGAATTAAAGAAACCAGCCGAGGCATACTGGTTGGCTGGCGAGATGCTATTACCAGCCGTCAGTTGGGTAACCAGGCTGTCTTTGCCCGAAAACGATGTATTGAAGGTTAACCATGTCAAGAAGCCGAACGTGGGTTCTGGTGATCCCGTTACTTGCCGGGTGGGTCTGCCAGTAATAGGGGTGCGGGTGTTAAAGAACCGCCCATTGCCGGGGTCATTGCGACCGCTATCCGGACCTTCGTACGTGACATCTCTGCCAGCACCAGCGGCTGTAAGGTTAAACCAGACTAGACCATTCAGTTTCGTCGTCGTGGAGAACTGCTGTTTCTCTAAAGTAGCAGCGCGCGCTTCCAGGGCATCTACCCGTCCACGCACGGTGGCAAGTTCTGCCGCAAATTCTTCTTGCAGCTTTTGCAGTGCTACCAGGTCTTCTTTTTTGACCAGATCTGACGTACCAGCCGCAATCAGTTCATTGATGCGATCGAGGCAGGCATTTACACCAGCAGCAAACTCGTAGCGGCTCAGTGGCCGGTTGCCTTTGAATGTTTTATCCGGGTAGCCCACAATGCAGCCATACCGTTCAACTAACGATTGCAGCGCCTGGAATGCCCAATCAGTCGGCTTTACGTCAGTCAATTGAGAGACAGATGTTACCTGATCCATGTTAGGAGCGGTAGCTTGTGCCTCAGGCAGATGGGCTGGCTGGATATCGGCAACGCTAGAAACTGGATCGTCTGTATTCTCCACAGCAGCAACGTCTGCAACTAGATGAGGAGTGCTGACTGGCACCTTAGCAACATCGAATGGCGATGCAGTTAGCACGTCTGCTGGAGCAGATGCAGCGTCAACGGTTTTTTGCGCCGCGATCGCGGCAGGGGTTATCAGTCCTGCGGTTGTTCCTGCAATTAATAAGGCAGTCCAAACACTGGTCGGAGCTGCTAGTAGCGTTTTCCACTGACTAGTAAGACTAGACATCACAATCCTCACACCACATGATTAATACCAAGACGTAAGCATACTAAAGCTAAACCTGCCGATATGTAGTTTTCGGCACATCAGCGTTTACCAAAGGCAATCTACGAGGTGCGATAGAAGTTCGGAGCAGGTGCGTTTACCCTGGCAGCCCGCAATTAGCCGTCAGCCGTCAGCAGTGATTAAAAAGCTGATTGCTAAAAGGCGGAAAAATAAGGGTATAGGCTGTAGCCAGAAGGCCATCGCTAGTCTAAACATATGCAGTTGTTTTTGAACAAGTTCTATGACTTCAAATCACTCAACGCCCCTGCATCAGATGGATCCCCTCAATCGCTTTTCCGATCGTGCGGGGGATTACGCCAACTATCGACCGAGCTATCCAGCCGCCGCGATCGCTACAATCCTGGATGGACTCGGTGAGCCAGCCCAACTCATTGCCGCCGACATTGGGGCGGGAACGGGCATTTCGGCAAGACTGCTGGGCGATCGTGGACTAACGGTATGGGCGATCGAGCCTAATGCTGCAATGCAGGAAGCGGCTGTACCACACCCAAATGTGACCTTTCGCACCAGTACCGCCGAGCAAACGGGATTGCCTGACCAGGCAGTAGACTTAGTAACCTGCTTTCAAGCATTTCACTGGTTTGATCCAGCGTTGAGCCTGCAAGAGTTTCACCGCATTCTGCGATCGTCGGGTCGGTTAGCGTTAGTTTGGAACGATCGTGATCAGACGGATGCCTTTACAGCGCACTACAGCAATTTGGTGCAAACCATCTCAGGCAAACATCCCGCTGAGCAGCAGCAGCTTCCACTAGCATCCGATGTCTTAGCCGCAAGTGCTGTCTTTCAATCCTGCCGACAGCATTCGTTTGAGTACCGACAAGCGACTGATCTAGAGACGTTGCTGGGTCGTGCTCGTAGTACGTCTTACATTCCCCAACAGGGAGCACTGTATGAGCAGTTTGTGGCTGATTTAACGGCTTTACATACTCGCTGGGCAGATGCCGATGGTGTAGTCGATCTGGTTTACTGCACCAATGTCTTTTTGGCAGAGCCTTCGTTGCTTTAACTACAGCCTGTAACAACGTTTTCTCTGTAAGCTGCTCTCTTGCTGCCAGCGTGTTTCAGTTTTGTCGTTTAATAACCAAACTGAAATAGGCAAGGGGTTACCGATCTATTACCAAACGCACCCAATGTCAGACGCTACCTTTCAAGTCAATGGTCAAACCTACACCGATCGCTGTATCGCCGGAACAAGTCTGCTTAGTTTTCTGCGGCAGCTTGGCTGGGTAGGAGTACACCGCGTTTGTGAAACGGGTGACTGTGGCGCATGTACAGTTTGGGTGGATGATGTGCCCGTGCATAGTTGCCTGTATCCAGCCGTGCGGGTTCCTGGTCATGCTGTGACGACGATCGAAGGATTA
>JBBSHC010000605.1:0-3164 GCA_038253425.1 Leptolyngbyales cyanobacterium
CCAGGTGATTGTGGGTGCGGGTGTTTGTCTCGGTATGGGTAGCGTTCTTCATGCTCATCAAGGTCTGCTTGAGATCGAAGCAGAAGTAACGGTTGGTACGGGTGTGCTTATCATAGGCTGCGGCAAAATTGGAGCCAGTGCTTGTATTGGCTCCGCTTCAACGATCTGGAACCATTCGGTTGAGGGTGGTACTGTGGTGCCGCCGCTATCGCTTTTGGGCAAAGCTGATCGCCAAGGTACAGAAGCCGCTCGCCAGGATACAGAAACGGAAGAAACGGAAGCCACCGCGATCGCTGACCCGGTAGCTAACCTTACTGCGCCACCAGCATCACTCAATGGGTCAGCCCCTATAGAGTCTGCTTCGCCACAACCAACGGCTGAGATTCAGCCCAGTCTCAATACACCAGTGTATGGTCAAGCCAGCTTAAATCGCCTGTTAACGACATTATTACCGCATCGCCATCTTTTTAACCCCAGTGAGGAGAATCGAGGCAATGACGGCGGCGGGAATGAGGAGAGTGGAGGCGATGGAGTGTGATGAAGTGATAAGTTTAAGCTAACCCTGCTTCTTTAGATCATCGCTAATCAACCATTTTTCAACCTGCTACCCCTTAATCTTCTCTTAAGCCTCCTCTCAAACCGAAAGCCTAAATCTACAATCAAAGAGTCAGTATTGAGGTTCAAGATGCAAGGAGGGAATTACGCCCCAGACGATTTTAGCGATACTGCCCTGGGTTTAGTATCAACACAAAGTTTTCCGGCGATCGTTGGCACGGCTGATATGATGCTGAAGTCGGCAGAGGTCGTTCTGGTGGGTTACGAAAAAATTGGTGGTGGTCATTGTACCGCGATCGTGCGGGGTGGCATTGCAGATGTTCGGTTAGCGGTTTCAGTGGGTGTGGAAACGGCAGAGCAGTTTGGTCAATCGGTTTCCAGCCTGGTGATTGCTCGTCCGTTGCCGAATTTGGAAGCCGTACTGCCAATCGGCAAGCTCTTAGCGCAGTTCGCTCAGGGCGATCGCTCCAGCCGCTTGAGTAACCAGGCGATTGGGCTGCTTGAAACACGTGGCTTTCCGGCAATGGTGGGTGCGGCTGATGTCATGCTAAAAGCGGCTGATGTCCAGTTATCGGCCCATGAAAAAATTGGTGATGGGTTGTGTACAGTCATTATTCGTGGAGCTGTAGCGGATGTAGCGGTGGCTGTAGAAGCCGGAATGCGCGAGGCAGAACGCATTGGAGAATTAACCGCTGTAATGGTGATTCCGCGTCCGTTGTCTGACCTGGAGCAAACGTTGCCGATCGCAAGCTGCTGGATCGAGCAACCAAAACCATTGCGTCTACCACTTGCTGTTCAAAAAGCTGAAAAAGAGCTAGTCGAACAAGCCAATCCATTAGAAATTTCTGCACCGCTTGAGAAACAGTTAGATTTGCAGCAATTACCCATCCTCCAGGAAAAGCCGTCTGACCCTGATATTAGTTAGCAGTAGGTTTCAAGTAACGGAATGCTGGCAGCGCGTTAGCCATCCGCGCTTAGCTTTAAGCCCTTTAGCTTCAGGATGTTTACTAACCTCAGCGTTAACGGGTTGATGGCAACGCCTTCAAATCAATCCGCTCAAACGAAAAAGGAGGCAGAAAGTGGAGTAATATCAGACGGGCACGCGGCTTTGCATCGTCGATCGTTGTGCCTTCAAACCTAGACCCTCAGCTTTTACCATTACCTTGGGTATTGATCTCCGCAGCTACGTTTATATCGATCGTCTGCAAGCCCAACATGCAGCTTACATGGGCACCGTGTCCATTGGGTTTTTGCCCCTACCAGGCGATGCCTCCCTCTGGATTGAAATTTCCCCTGGCATTGAGATCAACCGTGTTACTGATGTCGCGCTGAAGTCGGCGGTTGTTCGTCCGGGTGTTCTGGTTGTAGAACGTCTGTATGGGCTGTTAGAAGTGCATTCCAGCAATCAGGGTGAAATTCAGGCTGCCGGTCGAGCCATTCTTGATACTCTGGGTGTGCGGCGGCAAGATTGTCTTAAGCCGCGCGTGCTTTCCAGCCAGATTATTCGCAACATTGACCCGCATCATACTCAACTCATTAACCGCAACCGACGTGGGCAGATGATTTTGGCAGGGCAAACGCTTTATGTTTTTGAAGTCGAACCGGCTGCTTATGCTGCTCTAGCGGCGAATGAAGCCGAAAAGGCAGCGATGGTCAACATTCTGCAAATTTCTGCGGTTGGCAGTTTTGGGCGGCTCTATTTGGGTGGAGAAGAGCGCGATATTATGGCTGCATCCCAGGCAGTGGTAGAAGCGATGGCAAATATAGCAGGACGAAACCATCCTGATGCAATGCGTAACGAGTAGAAGTGCGATGAAACGCGGTTTTTCAAGGTGTGAACACGATCGCACACAGTAAGCAGCATGGCAAACCCAGAACATCTCGCGTTATTAAATCAGGGTTTAGCCCCATGGCAGGAGTGGCGATCGCGAACGGCGCAAACCTATCCCGACTTAAGCGACGCTAATTTGAGCGGTCTACGGTTGGCTGGCATTGACTTGAGTGGCGCAAACTTGAATGGTGCAAGCCTCTATAGCACTGATTTGAGCGCCGCTAACTTAGCAGGAGCTATACTCAGCAACGCCAACCTGATGAAAGCCAGATTGGTAAACGCTACATTAATTCAAGCAGAACTAATCAACACCACGCTGAGTAGTGTGAACCTCAGCGGTGCAAACCTACAGCGTGCGATTCTCATTGGTGCCGATCTGAAGGTCGCTGATTTGCGCCGCGCTAATTTGAGCCATGCTGATCTCAGTGCAACTGCCTTGTATGGAGCCGATTTACGCGAAGCCGACCTGGATGCTGCTGATTTGCGCCGTGCTGATTTGCGCCGCGCCATTCTTATTGCCGCCAACCTCTGTATGGCGAACCTCAGCCTTGCCAAGCTTGAGCAGGCAGAATGTAGCAATGCGTCTCTTTATCGCACTAACTTGTCGCGGGCAAATCTAGCTGATTCACACTTTGTCAGTACCTATTTTGTGGGAGCCGATTTGAGCCAAGCAACGCTGACCCGCGCTGATTTTTCCTGGGCAAAGCTCATGCGGGCGGATTTGTCTGACGCCGATTTAAGCGGTACTAACTTACGCGGTGTAGATTTCAGCCGAGCG
>JBBSHC010000606.1:0-3161 GCA_038253425.1 Leptolyngbyales cyanobacterium
CGTTTCACGATTACCACCGTCCGCAGCAGCCAAACGACGACCGCCAATGCCCACACCATCGATCGACACATCGACTGCCGAAGTTCTAGGGTTAACCTGTGGACCGTAGCTGTAAACCAGCAGCATCGAACTACCCCGCTCAAAACGATCGTCGGGTAACGCCCGGAAGTCAAACTCAATGGGTGCCGCCGAAGCACCCCGTACCGTTACATCTTGAAAGGGCTGGTGTTTCTCAGTCTTCAAGTCGCTCAGTTTGAAAGAGTCTTCGATCGGCAAGTAACGGCTCCACTGCCGTGGATCAGGTGAAGAAACCTCACCCAAAGCACTCACAATGATTGCTTGACCTGTACCAATGGCACCGTTTTGGGGCTGTACCAAAAACTGTACTGCCTTCGCTACGCCTTCAGGTCCATTTCCGGTCGCTACTAAGACGGGCACTCCGTTCTTGGGAGCCGTTGTCAGCATAAGAATGCCAACATCACCCGGAAACGCTTTTTTACTACCATCTAGAAGCTGATTAGCGGCGATCGTAAACGGTAATGTCAACGATTTAAGTAGCGGTTGTTCTGCTGGAGTACCAATAACCGCAAGGCGATCGTTCCACTGCAACTGATCGACATTCTTTATCAGCCGTGTTTCTAGGGGACGGTAATCGGCTTGTCTACCAAGATTCGTCTCAAAACGTGCAGCGGCAGTCAGCCATGCATCGTTTAGGCGGGTGGGCGGAAGATAACTGATGCGATTGGCATTTAAACTCAGCTCATCAAAAAATGGGTAGGGATACCGACTAAAATCGAGCGGAATCGGCTGTGGCTGAAACTTAAATACCAGTTTGGAATCGGACAATACTTCTGTCCACAGGTTTGGGTCAGCAGGGTTGGAACAGCCTGGTGCATTGTTTTGCTGCGCGACAAACGTAATGTTGTTGGTGTCCTGTAGCAGTTTGGGTGGAATATCTACTACAAATTCACCCGCCTGCGACTGTTTTAAATTGAGTGGCTTGCTGCCGATACTCGTATCATTCACCCGCACCATCAAATTAGAGTGGCTTGCTAGCAAGGCTGGCGAATGCTGATAGCGGATATACGCTTTGGCAGACTGTATTTTCCAGTCACGGGGGCGAGTAAAACTTACCGACGCTTCGTCATGAACTCCCTTTAAGCGAAAACGATTACCGATCGCGGGGCTGCGGTTAAGCTCTAGAACATACTCACTACTTGGTTGAGCGGTCGCGTTCTCCTTACTTTCGTTATCCTTGTTTTTAGGCTGAGCCTGAGCTGTCGTTGAAGTCTGGGACGGAGCTACCGCTTCCGGCGCTGGGCGATCGCTAGTTTGAGCCGGGGCAGGCACTTCGGGTGCAGCTTCAACCGCAGGCTGGGGGCGGTAAACCGGAGCAGGCGGAGGCGCAGGTGGTAGAGTAAACTGCTTGATCAGTTGGTTTTCCTGTTGCTGCACGCCTTGGTCTGTTTTTTGGGCAACAGCAACACCGCCCATGAGTAGCTGACTTAGCGTGAGCCCAAGTCCGATGAGGGCGCAGCCAAGGGGCATCAGCCAGCGGCGTATCTGCTTGCGATCGCGTGACGAAGAACGAGTGCGTTCCCTAGCAGCGTCAGCATGGGAAAACAGAGAAAAGAAAGGTTTCATGGTTGGGTAGTTGCTTGTACGGCTTGTGCGGGTTGCAGCAGAAAGGAAGATGTCCCTGGGGGCAGAAGTCCGAACCAGACAAGATTTTGTGTGTAATACGCCGAATTGTGATCCCAAAAACCACTGCGATAGGTAGGCAGCAGTTTTTGCTGGTAGATTTGTTCAGCCATTGGTGGATCAACCTGACGTAAGGCAGCGTAAAGCATCCCGTATTGGGCGGTGGCTTCATAGGTCACCAGCGGTTGTCCCTGGAGACTGATTTGAGCAGGAATCTTTCGTTGCGATCGCCACAGTGCTTGAAGCGGCTTCAAATGCTCCTTGAGATAGCGTTGAGCCTGCGGTGCTTTAAACCAGGCAGCATCCAGGCTAATGCGCCACCACACACGAAACGCATCAAAGCTGTATTGAGATTTATCTAGCGGCGTAAATTGCCCCGTGTTGGTATCCAGAGCAACCCAATCGCTGGGCAGCCCAAGTGTAGACAGTGTGGATGCTTTCTCTAGCACCTGGTAGCTGCTTTCTACTAAGCTGAGCCAATCGTGGGCTGGGTCAACCTGAGCAAAGAGCCGAAAGGCATAGGGAGCTAAATACGACGGATTGATCTGAATGGTGGCTTGTTGACGAAAAACGGCGCTTGGTCCTGGTAGCAGATAGCGCGGCGATCGGGGAGTACTAGCAAAAGTGGCGTCAGCCCAAAGATCCTGTAACTTAAGACGTGCCAGCTTCAGGTATTCGGGGCGCTGCCAGCGTCGCGCTGCCAAAATCAAGGCCGTGACAGCATCAATATCAGCATCACTGGCAAAATTCGGATCTAGAATCCCCCACGTGCCAGTAGCATTTTGCCCCCATTTCCATGACCAGAGATGGTCTAAGGGTTTGCCGTTGGTTTGCCGCTGAAGGTTATTCTCCGCCCATTTTAGGGTGAGATCAAAGGTTTTGGGATCATTGATGAACACCGATCGCAACATGGCATAGGCTTGTCCTTCCGATGTGGTGATACCCCCCCCTTCCCAATCAATGACACGTCCATCGGTTTGCACAAAGCGCTGACGATATGCCGTCCAGCTTTGGGTAAGGAGCGTCTGTTGGGATGGGGCGATCGCGGCAAGTGAGCTACTTGGAGACGATGGTTGATCAGAGGCTGCCGTTAATGCAGCAGTAGTCGTTTCAGGAGAGGGAATCACCCCGCTATCGCAACCTGAAAGCGGAACGACAGAAATGAGCGCCAGTAGACTGAAAAGACTTAGCATGTTCGATGGAGGAGTTTTCAGTAGGGTTGGCATCTGGCATCAGAAGGGTAGCTTGAACAGCCAGCATGAAGGATCAAACGAGTCAGTAGCGCTCCCAGGGGGGTTGAAACCCTCGTTGTTGCAGAAAATCTTCTTGCAATTTCTGAATCTGTTGGGATATGTCACTGCTAGGTAGACCCACCGCATTTTGTTGAATTTGAATCTGCTCTAATTGCTGCATTGCCTGAAGGGTGTTGCCTTGAGCTGCGGTCAAACCAGCCAGCGATC
>JBBSHC010000607.1:0-3157 GCA_038253425.1 Leptolyngbyales cyanobacterium
CCACTGATGCCAGACCTCCCGCAAGCGCGGCGGGGGAAAGCTGCTGCCAAAGCTAGAACTCCCTTCCTGCCAACTGTCCCGGCTTAAATCGGTAGCCGATGGACTTATCTCACGTGGCGGTGCAATTGGTGGTTGCGATCGTCTGTGCTGGCATTGCTAATATTTTGATCCCGCGTCAAATCCCCGGCAAATTTTTAGGGCTGATGCTCACAGGTTTAGTGGGTGTCTGGTTAGGAGAGGCGGTCTTTAAGCTGCTCAAAACTCAACAAGGTTTAGACTATCCCTTCCTCTACTGGGGGGTTGGCGGTGTGCCTGTAATTCCGTCGATTATCGGTTGTGCCATTATTATCTACCTCGTGACCACCTTCATGCAGTGGGGGCACTACAACCGCTAAAGTTGGTGGTTTTTCTAGAAGTGCGGGCTTCTTTTAGTCCGTTGACTTAATGGATACTCACAGCTTATAGCAGCTCATACAAAGGATTTGGCTAATTGGTTAGCCGCTACGCTTAGAGGGGCGTTTTTGGTAGCTTGATGGTGAAGTTTGTCCCCTTGCCCTCCTCACTTTCAACCTCGATCGTACCCTGATGCGCCTCGGTGAGGCTCTTGGCTAAGAATAAGCCTAAGCCCCAGCCCTGCTGCTCCTCAGCCTCAGCGGTACGACGAAATTGTTGAAAGAGAATGGATTGTGCCTCTGGAGCGATCGGCGTGCCCTCATTATGGATAGTCAGGCTAATCTTCGTTTCTGTTTGTTGAAGCGTGAGCGTAATTGGCGTGTCAGGCGCACCATATTTCACCGCGTTCGTGGCGATGTTTTCAATGACTCGCCGGAGTTCTTTGCGGCTGCACTTAGTCATGATCGTCCCTTCAGAGACCACCACAAAGCGCTCGTCATACGCGAAGTTTAAATCCTCCACCACCTCATTGACGAGCTGCTCTAAATCGCACGTCTCAAAGGTCATCTTTAAGCGCTGCCCTGCCTTTAACCGACTGGCATCAAGCAAATTCTGAATCATTGAATCCAGTCGATCGATCGCGCTGATCATTCTTGCCGCCACATCAAAGTGGGTATCGCCTCGTTCAAACCGACGCAGAATCAGTTGCGTGCCCATTTTCACTACGTTAATAGGATTTCGCAGATCGTGAGTGAGTGTCACCATGAAGAGTTCTTGAATATCGCGCAGCGTCTGTGAAAACTGAGTTGCAGCATCATTCACAGCCTGCTCAATAGAGCCGATGATAATGTCTCGCTCCCATCTTTCTAGCAGCGCTTCCTCTTCTAAAACCTGAAAGATTACCTGACGGAGAATGTGATACTCAAATATGAGTTGAGTCATGGAGTAGTCTGTGCCTGCCCGTTCACGTCCATGCCGTTTACCAACCCGGTCGCTGTTTACCTTGTCAGCTTCGGCGCGAGCAGGTGTCCGTTCAATTTTAGTTGAAAGTGCATCAACCAGTTGGTTTAAGTACTGCGGTAGCGAGTCTTGTAAGACCAGTGAGTCTTGGTGCATTGAGGCACTAACTTCATTCCGTGCTCACTCTTCCCACAGTTGCATAATTCGTTTAGCATTTTGCTTAAGACGATCAGAAGCTGGGTTAAGCATTGTTTTGATTCTCTACAGGAATGGAGGTAGAGACATCTCTCTACCTGGAAAGAGAGATTCGACCCTTATTAAAGTAGGGTCAAATAAATAAACTTACAAGCCCATCAAGCAAGCCCATCAAGCGGTTAGCTTCCAGGTCGGGCTGCTTTAGCTTGATGATGGCTAACTGTAAGAGAACACTTTCAGTTGGTGGGCAACGCTACCAGACTCAGCAGCTTAACTAGCTACCAGTTCAACTTTAAGCTAGAACTTTCAACGTTGAGCGTGGAGTAGCGCTGGTAAAGTGTAAGTCGTGCGTGTTGTGAACGTCAAAAAAACGGCTTTTTGGATAGTCACAATTCACCTGCAAAAAAGGCGATCGCCCAGAAAGTCATTCGGTTCAAGTTGATTCGGTGACAGAAATATCCGTTGGTGCAGCACTCTTGAGGGAGGGAGGCAACGCTGATGAATTTCCAGGTGCCAAATTAGGGGGAGCCGGCTCGACGGTGCCGATTCCCTTTACTTGCGTCATCAAACTTGCCATCTCAAGCGCGCTCATGGCATAGTTCCAGCCCAGATTGCTCTTGATGCCCGCTCGTTCTAACGCTTGCTGCATTGTGTCGGTCGTCAGCACCCCAAAAATAACTGGAACACCCGTTTGAAACCCGATCGCTGCAATCCCCTTTGACACTTCTGAGGCTACGTAATCAAAGTGAGGCGTTTGTCCTTTGATGATGGCACCCAGGCAAATAATGGCATCGTAGCGGTTTGTGAGCGCAAGCTGACGCGCCACTAGTGGCACCTCAAAGCTGCCAGGAACCCAGGCATAATCAACCTGCGTGCCTTGAGGGTTAACGTCTATACCGTGACGTTTAAGGCAGTCTTGACAGCCCTCCAGAAGCTTGGTTGTCACCAGGTCATTAAACCGACCAATGACGATCGCAAACCGCATCCGGTCTGTTTGGGTGAACGTTCCTTCAAAAACTGCCATTTTCCGTTACAGACTAAAGATTAGTCCCACCAGCATGAGCGCCTACCGCTTGTACGCTCTCTGCTGATGGGATTTTATGATGATCTTAATCTAGTGTTTTTATTGTAAGCCATATCCAAACTCATCTGGACTAAACAACTAGATAGTTCAACCCGCCCACAACCAGCACTAACACCGCCCAAACAACGGAACCCAACAACACTAAACGTCTGGACTGATCCCAGTTTTGGGGTGTCGCCAGGGCAACAGGTGCGCCCACAACCAGCACAAACGACAAAATCACTAAAGCAGCAAGAGCAATCTGGAAGACGATAGTCATAATTTCCGCTTCTCCGATACGGCGATAGATTAGGCAAAGAGGGTTATTAACGCAGGCGATCGCAATCCGCCCCTGACTAGTAAGCTATCAGAAAACGGTACCCATCGAGTTTGAGGATTTTAGATTCTGGCTTGAAGGAGGGGGCAAAAGGCAAAAGGTAAACGGTAAAAGGTAAAAGGTAAAAGGCAAAAGGCTAAGAGTTGTCAGTCCTAGTGGTCAGAATGAACTCAGAACTCAAAGCTCAAAACTCGAAACTTTCTTTCTCA
>JBBSHC010000608.1:0-3153 GCA_038253425.1 Leptolyngbyales cyanobacterium
CCAACGTTTTCGGTAGATTGGCAATCACTCTTTGAAACGAATTTGTGTTGCCAAAGCACCGGGATACCACCAGCGCCCCTTCAATCTGAATAATGGCATCTTCTGCCCGCTGTAGCGCCACTTCCGGGTCTTGCCCCGCCTCAACAAGCAGCGTAGCCAGCGCCGTAATCCAGGCAGACAGCATTTTTCGGATTGGCTCTTGGAACAACGATTGAGCCTCGCCGATCGACAGAAGATCTGTCAGGCAAGAGAAGTGCCCACCGTTGTAAAACCGTTTCAGCGCCTCACCCATAGCGCGAATCCGTTCCACTGGGTCTGCCTCGCCCTGTAGCGGTTTCAGCAGATACTCTGTTAAATCACTGTAGGTGCGATCGAGCACCGTTGCTGCCATTTCTTCCTTGCCTTTCGGAAAATGATGGTACAGACTAGCCCGACCCAACCCGGTTGCCTCCGAAATTTTTGAGAGGGATGTTCCTTCGTAGCCGTGCTGGCGAAACACATGGCGGATTTGAGCAATCAACTGGTCTTTGGACATCGAACCACAGCGAACGAGCGTTAGTTTGGCGGGATGAGTCAGCTATGCTCACCATACCAAATGTTCGGTATAGCCGTGCGCGATCGCGTCCAGCCACACTAACAGCGATCGCCACGCACAACTTTTTCAGGAAACTTTTCAGGAAATTTTAAGAAAAAGGGATTGCAACCCTGCTCAATGTTCAGTACAGTTTTAGCACCGAATGTTCGGTACAGAGCAAAGCGCCAAAGTAAAGAGTCAAAGCACCCATAAAAGAGGCACACTATGTCGCAACCTCATCCCAATCAGCCTCTCCGACTTTACCGCCACCCCCTTTCAGGGCACTCGCATCGCGCGGAGCTTTTTCTGGCTCTGCTTGGTCTGCCGTTTGAGCGCGTAGAGGTTGACTTTGCCTCTGGTGCCCACAAGCAGCCTGAGTTTCTCAAGCTGAATCCGTTTGGTCAGTTGCCCACGATCGATGATGGTGGCATCATTGTGGCGGATTCCAACGCTATTCTCGTTTACCTCGCTGTCAAGTATGCCGATCCAGGCTGGCTGCCACGCGACCCAGAAGGGGCTGCTGCTGTGCAACGCTGGCTTTCGGTAGCGGCAGGTCCGATCGCTTATGGTCCGGCTACGGCTCGTCTGGTGAATGTTTTTAGTGCCAAGCTGGATCATGAGCGGGCAAAGGCGATTGCTAAAAATCTGTTCAAGCTGCTAGAGGCGCACCTGCAAGAGCGGCAGTTTCTTGTCGGTGAAGCACCCACGATCGCAGACATCGCTTGCTATTCCTACACGGCTAGCGCACCGGAAGGCGATGTTTCCCTTGCACCCTATCCCCATATTCGCGCTTGGCTAACCCGGATTGAGCAATTACCAGGCTTTATACCAATGGCAAAGACAGCAGTTGGCATCGCCGCTTAAGCCAAACCAAGAGAGGAATCCCGATGGTAACACCCGCATGGTCACACGACACATCGCCCTTTCATGCAGGCGAGATTGCCATGCAAGAACAGTTAGGTGTCCGTGCCAAGATCGACGCGATCGGAAGACGCTTTATCCGCGATTACTTGCTCGATCAACACCGACAGTTCTTTGCTCAGCTCCCGTTTTTGCTGGCTGGAACCGTTGATGCTCGCGGTTATATCTGGGCATCGATTTTGGTTGGCGAACCAGGATTTCTCTCTACACCCGATGCGTATACCTTACAGGTAGCAAGCCAGCCGTTATTTGGCGATCCGTTGGCAGAGACAATAGCAGTTGGTATAGATATGGGTTTGCTGGGTATTGAACTACAGACTCGCCGCCGCAATCGTTTGAACGGCAAAATCATCGCCACTGCCCCAGATCAGTTCACGCTTCAAGTAGGGCAAAGCTTTGGCAATTGTCCACAGTACATCCAGGCACGTCGATTCACATGGGTGACGGATGCGAACCGTGGTGCAACACCGAAACCCATCCATCCGATTCAGGTTTTGGGAGCGCCTGAACGCGCACTGATCAGCGCTGCTGATACCTTCTTCATTGCCACCGCGTTTCAAGGGGATGGCGCAGGTGTTGCCAGCGGCGTTGATGTGTCTCATCGAGGTGGTAAACCAGGGTTTGTCAGGCTTGATAACGCCAGTGCAACCAATGCCGATCGCACCCTCACCTTTCCTGATTTTGTGGGCAACTCTCACTTCAATACGATCGGTAATCTGTTACTTAACCCTCATGCAGGCTTGCTGTTTATTGACTTCGATCGCGGCGATTTGCTTTATCTGACAGGTACCGCCGAAATTATTTGGGATAGCGATGAAAAGCAGGCGTTTGCGGGTGCCGAGCGGTTGATCCGCTTCCATCTTATAGAAGGGCGACGGGTCGAAGGAAGTTTGCCGTTACGCGGGTCTGCCCCCGAATATTCACCCTTGCTGAGTCATACAGGTTCGTGGGGAGGAAACCGCGCGAATTGCAGCAAGAACTTAGCCTAGGGAATAACCCTGGGAGTAACCAGTCTCATGCCCGTCAATGGCGATCGCGGTTGTGATCCGTGTATGAATAGTTGCTGCACCTCACGCAAGATCGCTCTCCACCACCTTGAAGTCAACCTTGTGTCATCAACACGTTAAAGAAAACATTTTGAAGTAAATGAACAAATCAAACGTGAGCAGGATAGTTGCTAAGATGCCGTGTGATGCGCTCCAACGGTAGGAAGACAGCGCCGCTAGAATCAAAAAACTGTCATCGACGATCGACCCTAAAGATCAAGGACAACTCTGGCTGTTTTGGGTTTGGAAATGCAGAGGAGCACCGAACCATCGTCGATCGCTGCCGTTGGCGTTTCGATATACTCCACCTCACCGTCCAGAATTTTGCACATACACGTTCCACAAATTCCCTGTCGGCAACTGTAAGGAGGATTCAAATCATTGGCTTCAGCAAAGTCCAGCAGGTTAGTTGAAGCGGCTGTCCATGTGGCAGTTTTGCCCGCCTGGTCAAAGACAACTTCTGCGTCCTCTTGTCCATTCGAGACAGCGTTGGATGGGCGATCGAGAGTGGCTTTGCTTGCCTTCATAAACGATTCAAAAAAGACTCGACTGTCCGGCACACCCGCAGCTTTCAAGCCCTCACGCAGCGCTGCCAAAAAGGGTGGAGAACCA
>JBBSHC010000609.1:0-3148 GCA_038253425.1 Leptolyngbyales cyanobacterium
AGTTGCCGCATCAGCAACAAGGTCATCGAAGAGTTTCTGGATGGTGCAGGCATTTAAGTTGTTTTGCGCCTGCTGGGTCGGTCTCAGTTGGTTTTAAGGGTTTTTAAAAACATCCTCGGTAAGGGTGAGCTTTGCCATTCATCGATCAATTCAGCAACGTCCAAAACTCAAAACTTGAGGCTCAGAAGTCAGAGGTTGGCAAAAAGCAAGTAGCTGTTCGCTGATCGTTAGAGCTAAATGTGTGCGGTTGTTTTTAACTTGCCAGTTTGATTAAACCTGATTGGGTGTGTTGGTGCGCTGCAAAATGACCATCTCAGATCCGACAACTGGGCTACGCGCTAACAGCGTTCCTTCGCTATTGACCAGCTCTAGCTTAATAAAATCTAGAGCCTGAGTACGGTGCAGAATTTCATCCGCTAATTTATCTTGCTGCGATCGGCTGAGACCATACCAGCCATCGCTGACGCTTACAATCAGGCGACTGCTGCGAAAGTTTGCCTGCACGGATTGAATTAAGCCGCTCACGTACTGGTTGCTAATCGCTGCCACTTGATCTTGAATGCGGGCAATTAGCGTTTGCTCGGGCGTCATTTTCAAGGGTGGTGACGGTGGTGGTGACGGCTTCACGGGAGACGGACTGATGTCCACAGGTTTTGGAGGTTCTGGTGCCTTGACGAGGGGAGGAATGGGCGTCTGTACGGGTGTTGGCAGGGGCGTCGGTGTCGCGTTTGCAGTCGGAGACGTTGCCACTGTAGTTGGTTTAGGAGTTGGTTTGGGCTGAGTGGGTAACAGTGCCGCTGTAGACCAGAGCAAAATGACAATGCTACTGACGATCGCAGCCGTTAAGGCTCGATCAGAAAGGTGCCGTTTAACCCCGGTCGGCAGTCGATCGCGCACTTGCCTGAGAAGCCTTCGCCATAACTGCTGAAACTGCTGCCACCGTCCACGCACCGTCGTTTGTAGTGAGGACTGAGGCGATGCCAGTTTCTTTGTGTCGCTTGCTGGGGCTGGAGAGAAACCGCTCTCTGCTGTCGTTTCTGGCGTTGGTGCTTTGCCCCGAATGTTTTTTGGTTGCGGTGCTGCTTCTAGCCGTTCAATAACGCCTTCTAGCAAATGAATAGTTCCCCGTAGTGCCTTGATGCTCTGCTGCTTCACGCGTGGTTGCGCCGCTACCACTGCCTCGCCTAATAACCGCACCAGCGTTTGGGGCAGAACTTCATCGTTAACAGGGGGTGTTCTCGCTGACGATCGCTGAGCGTTTTCTGCACGTGGGCTGCTCGTAGACGTTGGTGTGGACTTTGGTAAAGGCGGCTCCGTTTCCTTTAAGTCTGTTTCTTCTACATCTGTTTCTTCTAAAGAGGATGGCGTCAGCGAGTCGAATGGTTCGATCGCGTCCGGTGCGGTTGTCATTTCCTCAGCGATCGCAGACAGCTCTGGTTCACTCAATTCCGGCTCACTTGATGGTGCAACGGCTGGTAATGAAGCCGCTTGTAACTCCGATACTTCTGGCTCAGAGCCGGATGACTCCGACGATGGTGGCAAATCCTGTGACATAAAGTTTCCCTTCCAGGTAGCACAAACAGGCTTAAACGCGATAAATTTTACGGGTGCCACCTCGCAGCATTCATATTAGCAGGTAGCGATCGACCGCATTAGCTTTCATCCCTTATCCTTCATCCCTCATCCTTTCCCCTCTCCCCTCCCATGAGTCTCAAGCGGCGACATTTTCTCATCTTTGGCGGCATCGCTGGTGGAGTTGGGCTAGTCACTCTGGCGCACAAAGCGTTGACTAGTGGTACGGGTGCCAACCGTTCTACAGACCCGATCGCCCACACCTCACCAGCAGTAACAACCGCAGCAACGATCCCACGCACAGCGATCGCACCTAAAGGGATGTTTGCGCCTGTACGGGGTGATGTTCGCATTGTTGTCATCAGTGATCTCAACAGTGCCTATGGCTCTACAGATTACGAAGTAGAGGTCACAAAAGCGATCGCGCTGATTCCCGACTGGCAACCGGATGTCGTACTTGGTGGCGGTGATATGGTGGCGGGGCAGTCGCCCTCGTTGAGTCGTGCCCAAATTCAAGCCATGTGGGACGGGTTTGATCGGCACATTGGCGCACCGTTACGCAAAACAGGTTTACCGTTTGGTTTCACGATCGGCAACCACGACGCCTCAGGTGCTCTATCGGTAGGCGGTAAATTTCTCTTCAACCACGATCGCGAACTCACAGCCGCCTATTGGAACGCGCCCGAACACAGCCCCAATCTGCAATTTGTCGATCGCGCGGGTTTTCCCTTTTATTACACGTTTCAGCACAAAGATATTTTCTACCTGGTTTGGGATGCGTCCACGTCTCGCATTCCACCCGCACAGCTTGCCTGGGCAGAAAAAAGTTTGGCAAGCCCTGCCGCACAGTCTGCCAAAATGCGCGTGGCGATTGGTCATTTACCGCTTTATGCCGTTTCGGTGGGACGTGATGAACTGGGCGAAATTCTCGCTGATGCCGATCGCCTGCGATCGATGCTAGAAAAATATCGCGTTCACACCTACATTAGTGGGCATCATCATGCTTATTACCCTGCTCACCGTGGCACATTAGAACTGCTTCACGCCAGCGCGTTAGGAGCGGGTCCGCGTCCATTGCTCAACAGCAATCTCCCACCGTTTAAGACGTTGACTGTCATTGATGTCGATCTGGCTGCCGAAGCGACCGTCTACACAACCTACAATATGACGACGCTGCAAGTGGTGGATCAAAAAACCTTGCCGCGTTTAATTGTTGGTCCCAATGGTAGGGTCTTGCGTTTGGATGTGCAGGAAGGCGATCTCACCGCTGAGGAACGTACGCTGACCTACACCCCTAGCAGTTGAATGTCTGTGCGCGGCAGCATGGCTGTTCGGAAACAGAAGCTTAAAAATTGCCCCAAAATGACTTACCCACAGGCGATCGCGCCGTTTGAGAAATAAAATTACCCGCGCACTGGACAGCTTAAGCGTTTCAGCGATTTTGAAGTAGTATGGTGAATGAAACGGCGATCGCGCCCGACCAGTTCCGCGCAAAGCACCTTGAAAACTCAATAAAGGCAACCCTTCTAGCCACCCGCGATTGCAATCAACAAAAAACCCTTCCAGGGATTGAAAC
>JBBSHC010000610.1:0-3137 GCA_038253425.1 Leptolyngbyales cyanobacterium
AGGGCTGTTGCTAACGGTTTTGCATCGCCGCCTGGTGCTGCCAAGGGGTAAACAGCGAACAGCACAAGCGAAAAAGCCAGTAACGCGTACTGAAGTTCCTCACGCTAAGCGCTTTTTCATCGATCCCGACCTGGAAACCCTCTCGATCGCCGCTTTCTTTTAACGCTATGCCTGACGTTCAAAGCCATCCTTGTTTTCTCACGCCGCGCCGTTTGCAGCCAGATTTTCCACTGTTCGTTTTTCTGCCAGGTATGGATGGCACGGGTCGTCTGTTAAGAACCCAAACTGTGGGGCTAGAGGCAGCGTTTGATGTGCGTTGCTTGGCGATCCCGGCAGATGATTTGACCCGTTGGGACGTGCTAACTGAGAGTGTTGTGAACTTGATTGTGGCAGAACTTCAGCAATCGCCCAACCGCCCAGTTTACCTTTGTGGTGAATCGTTTGGGGGCTGTTTAGCGATGAAGGTTGCCATTCATTCACCCCATTTGTTCGATCGCATCATTCTGGTCAACCCAGCCTCTTCTTTAAGCCGCAAACCAATCATTGCCTGGGGATCGCAAGTAACACGCTGGTTACCCGAAGTTGTTTACCGCATGTCGTCGATCGCTTTGATGCCACTGCTGGCAAATTTGGGGCGCATTGCGGAGTGCGATCGTCAAGAGTTTTACGATGCGGTGCTCTCAGTGCCACAGAAAACCTCGATTTGGCGACTCTCGTTATTAAACGAGTTTGATGTTGCTAACGAGCAACTGCGGCAACTGGAACAGCCCGTCTTGCTGGTAGCTAGTGCAACCGATCGACTGCTACCGTCCCTGACAGAAGTGCAGCATTTAGCGAATGTGTTTCCCCATGTGCAAACGGTAGTGTTGCCCAAGAGTGGTCACGCCTGCTTGTTAGAGGCAGATATCAGCCTTTATGAAATCATGCAAACCCATGACTTTTTGGTTGAAAGCAGCCCTACCCTGTCACGATCGCTGTCGTAAGCGGCAACGAAGTAAGCGGCGATGAAGCGTTGAAACAGATTAGTGCCGTCACAAGACGGTTTTTTAGTACGATGCTGCTTATCAGCTCATATTTTGACGATTAACTTGTGGCACAAGGCTCTACTGATTTAAATCCAAACGCATCCTTTGCGTCACTCAATGATGCCGATGAGTGGTCTGGGTTACTCCAGCAATTGCTCGATCGTCAAGCACTCTCGATCGAGCAGTCTGAAAGTTTGATGCAGGGTTGGTTAAGTGACGCCGTTCCACCTGCGTTATCCGGCGCAATTTTGGCAGCAATGCAAGGCAACGGCGTGTCTGCGGATGAACTGGTTGGTATGGCACGAGTGCTGCAACGCCAAATCTCGCCCTTGTCTGCGTCTCCCTACCCACCCTTGCCCACGCTGATTGATACCTGCGGCACAGGTGGTGATGGCGCTGGAACCTTTAACATTTCAACGGCAGTTGCCTTTGTAGCGGCGGCGGCGGGCATCCCAGTTGCTAAACATGGCAATCGTTCTGCCTCTAGCCGGGTTGGGTCAGCCGATGTATTGGAAGCTCTGGGCATTAATCTGGCAGCACACTCTGAAAAAATCCAGGCAGCCGTTCATGCTGTGGGCATTACGTTTTTGTTCGCTCCGGGTTGGCATCCTGCGCTAAAAGTGGTTGCGCCCCTGCGCCGCGTCCTCAAAGTACGGACGGTGTTTAACCTGCTGGGACCACTCGTGAATCCGATGAAACCAACGGGGCAGGTACTGGGTGTGTATAACTCTAGCCTGGTGGCAACGGTGGCTGAAGCGCTGCATCAGTTGGGTGTACGACGCGCGATCGTGCTGCATGGGCGCGAAAAACTTGATGAGGCGGGCATTGGCGATCGTACTGATCTAGCCGTCCTAGTCAATCAAACAGTGGAGTTGGTCAGCCTTGATCCACTTGCACTGGGCATTGAACCTGCACCCTTGAGCGCGATCGCTGGTGGAGATGTGCAACAAAATGCTGAAATTCTGAAAGCAGTGCTACAAGGTAAGGGTACCCAAGCCCAACGGGATGTAGTTGCTCTCAATGCTGCCTTAGCACTTCAGGTTGGCGATGCGCTTTCTCAAACGCGTGACCCTTACCAGGAAGGGTTATCCCTTGCCAGAGACATCCTCAGCAGTGGTGCCGCCTGGCACAAGGTCGAACAGCTCGTTAAATTTCTGGGTTGAACCAACTGACAAACGTTGCTTGCCAGCTTAGGCAGGCAGCTCACAACTTTGCCAACTATTTTTCTACCTATCGTTGCCTGAATTCAACCACGTTGCGTTTGATGGTGACATCGTAATCGCCGAAAAAGTCATGCCCTAGCAAGCCAATGTCTAACGCTGAGCTTCCGATCGCCACGACAACGCCCTTTACCACGGCACCACCGACCGAAATCGAGTTGAGATACGTGAGCGGCACTTCGACATTTTTAGCACTTGCCGTATCTACTTTGGCTTTACCGATAACGCTGACTTTTAGTGCTGCTGCCATTTGATCGGTAATAACGGTACCGCTTGCTCCCGTATCAACGATCATCTCAAAGGTGCGGCTACCGTTGAAGGTGACATCAATCACGGGTGTGCCGCCTGCCCGACGCTTGATTCTGGCTCTATAGACTCGCCCTGAACTGGGTGATGAGTCAGCAATCACGTTCACTGGTTCGCTATCCGAAGCGCTATACGTGGGAGCAATGGGTAACGCGCCCGGATCAAAGGCAATTTCACCAGAAGCGGCACGACTCACCTGTTTTTTGGCATATGCCAGCTTTCGCTGATAGTCTATAAGCTTGGTTTTCGCCAGGGTGCCGTAGGGACTAGATTTTGGCACCGATCGCATGAGTTGGATGGCTTGCTGCCAGCGGCTAACGACCAAATTCCAATCATCCTGCGATTGCGCCGAGACGGTAATGCTGCCAGCACTTTCTGCTTTTTCCAAAGCATCCTTGTAGGAATCGGCTTGCTGAAGCGGTGTCGTTGGCTGTAACGCTGGAGCCACTGCTACCGGATTGATCGCAGGCGGTGCCGTGCTAGTGACTGGGGTTGTTTCTACGCTCTTAGTCACGGTGCTGACAGTTGTGTTGCGACTACAGGCAGTGCCAGTGACCAAAACCGTACCAGATAACACAAGCAGAAC
>JBBSHC010000611.1:0-3134 GCA_038253425.1 Leptolyngbyales cyanobacterium
GGATTGAAGTTGTCACTTGCCACGTCGATAGCCCTAAAGTGATTATGGAAACGGCTGAGAAGCGAGGTATGTACTGCACGGGCTACCACACCAATCAGTCAAAGTTGGCTCCCAAAGGCTATTTAACCGGGGCAGAGTGGGAGTGGTCTAAGATCTATGGCGAGTATGCCAAGCTGATCCAGGAAGGCAAAACGCTAATGGATGGTGGCATTCCTCATCTGGTACGCGGCGGTTACAAAGAAGGCTTTGTCAAAGTTTCAGAGTACGGTCCCGCTGTCACGGATGCGGCGAAGAAAGATGCGGATGCTGCTAAAGCCAAACTAGAAGCAGAAAGCCTGACTATCTACAAAGGTCCCCTCAAAGACAACACAGGTAAAGTTGTGATTCCAGCGGGTAAGGAGTTTAAGCAGAAAGATACCGAGCTGGAAAAAATGGATTGGCTGGTTGAAGGGGTGATTGGGACGGTGAAGAGTTAGGTGGGGTGAAGGCAGAAGGCAAAGGGTGAAAGGTGAAGAGTAAAGGGCAAAAGTCTAAACTTCAAGCGTTCTTTGCCCTTGCTTTTGCTTCTGACTCTACTTAAGTGCTGATCAATTCGGTTGCTGTCGAGGGGCGTGGGTCAGCGATCGCGTCTCTCTCCTCCTTACGTTCTCGTTCTGCTCGGGCTTCGGCAAGGCGCTTGGGTCGAAGGTAAAGATTTTCCAGCAACACAGCGGCTCCGGCGATCCAGGGTGGCACGATTACCGCGCCGAGAATGCCCAATACCTGAGTGCCACCAAATACGGCTAAAAGCTGATACAGCGGGTGGATATTGACTGATGAGCCAACCAGCAACGGGTCGAGAATGTAGCTTTCTAGATTTTGTACGATCGCAAAGAGTAGCAAGACCCAAAGCCAGGTAATACCGCCCATTGAGATGGACACAATCAGCGCCGGGATCGCTCCCAAAAACGGTCCGACAAAAGGAATCAGGTTGGTGAAGCCTGCAATCACGCCCAACGCCAGCGAGACTTCCGACAAGCCCAGGATATTTAAACCGACGGTCGTGACAACGCCCAAAATGGCAGAAACCACCACCCGACCCTGAATAAACCCACCCATGCGTTGACTGACGGGTTTAACCTGTGCCAACAGGCGGCGATCCCAGGGATGGGGAAAGAGTTGGACGAGTCCCTGAAGCAGCGCTTTGCTACCAGCGACCATGTAGCCCGAAATCAGCACGATTAGAATGATGCTGAACAGAGCGCCCACAATGTTTTTGGTCAAACCGAACGATCGCAGCAGCACTTGCTGACTGGAGCGAATCACCCAATTGGTCAGGGCTTGAGGATTGACCAACTGCGGCACCAGTTCTGGCTGCGATGTGTTCAGCCGTAGGGCAAGCCCCTGCACCCAGTTAAACAGCGCTTCGGAATACACCGGGATCTGTGTAATCAAGCGTTCGGTTTGCTCGACCACTGTGGGACCAATCAAGACGCCAGCACCCACAAAACCGCCAATGAGCGCTAAATAAACGGCAATCACCGCCAACCAGCGAGGCACACGGCGATTTTCTGCCCAGTTGACGATCGGGCTAAGGGTTGCTGCCAACACCACCGAAATCATCAGCACAATCAACAAACTCTGCAACTGCCATAGCAACACCAGCAGCAGCACGACGAGCAAAATGCTGAAAATACTGGAAAGCGAAATGGTGATGCGCTGTTCGGACATAGGGGAGGTTGTTAGGGGTTGGTTATTCGTTTTTAGCTTGGAAATACCTTCAGCACTAACAACTAAAAACTAGCAACTAAAAACTAGCAACTAAAAACTTTCATTGCGGTGCCAGCGGGTGATGCCATCTTTTTGATCGATGAGCGTAATACCCTGCGCCTGAAGTTCGTTGCGAATGCGATCGCTCTCTGCCCAATTTTTCGCCGTGCGTGCGTCTTGGCGTTCCTGAATAAGTGCCTCGATCTGAGCATCGCTTAAGCCAACTGTTAAGCGACCAGTCAATGCTGTTTCTTGAGAAATAGTGCCAACTAGACTTACAGGCTTAGCCTCTAACCCTAAAACTTCTAAAAGTTTGACAAAGGTTTGCCACTGTTGCTGCAATTTTTCCACAGGCAGATCCGGCTTGCCTTGATGCTTAAGTTGATTGCCTTCGCGAGTGAGTGCTTTCGCCAACTCAAACACAACTGAAAGCGCGATCGGAGTATTGAAGTCATCATCCATTGCCTCGTTGAAGCGATCGACGGTCTCCTGATCTAATTCAGTGGGGGCACTTGGTGACCATCCCGTTAGCGCTGCAAACTGTGTGCCAAGGTGAAGCGCGTCTTTCAAAGTTTTCCAGCCATTTTCGGCAGCGTCCATTGCATCAGCGGTAAAGTCGATCGGCTTACGATACTGCGCCTGCAAAACAAAGAGCCGAAACGCCATCGGGTCATAGTGCTCTAACAAATCGCGAGTCAAGCGAAAGTTACCCAACGATTTGGACATTTTCTCCCCATCCATGTTGATGAAGCCGTTGTGCAGCCAGTAACGCGCTAACGGTTTGCCTGTCACCGCCTCGCTTTGAGCAATTTCGTTTTCATGGTGCGGAAAGGTGAGATCCATCCCACCTGCATGAATGTCGATCGATTCGCCCAGTTCATCCCGCACCATTGCCGAGCATTCAATGTGCCAGCCCGGTCTACCCTTACCCCAGGGTGATTCCCAGGACGGTTCGCCCGGTTTTGCTGCTTTCCACAACGCAAAATCAGCGGGATCTTTCTTCTTTTCAGACTCTTCCTCCACATCCACACGACCGCTGGCTCCGGCTTGCATATCTTCTAGCTTGCGCCCCGAAAGCTTACCGTAGTCTGAAAACTGGCGTACTGCGTAATACACATCGCCATCAGCAGCGTAGGCATATTGGCGTTGTTCCAATTCATGAATAAGCCGCTGAATGCCGTCGATCGCGTGGGTTGCCCGTGGATAAGCATCAGCCCGGAGAATATTCAAGCGATCGGCATCCTCAAAATAGGCGGCAATATATTTCTCAGCAATTTGATCCATCGTGGTATTTTCTGCCAGCGCCCGTTTCAGAATCTTGTCATCAATATCCGTAAAGTTCTGCACATAGCGGACCTGGTAACCGCGCCATTGCAGATAACGCC
>JBBSHC010000612.1:0-3134 GCA_038253425.1 Leptolyngbyales cyanobacterium
AAGGAGGAAATTTTTGCGTCGTTTCCGGCACTGGCAAAGCGACGTAAACAAAGGGCAGGCACACTTTCGGGTGGCGAACGACAAATGCTGGCAATGGGCAAAGCCCTGATGCTGAAGCCGAGTCTACTGTTGCTTGATGAACCTTCAGCCGCTCTGTCACCGCTTTTGGTCAGTAGTGTGTTTGACCAGATAAGACAAGTCAACCATAGCGGCACGGCGATCGTTCTAGTTGAGCAAAATGCCCGCAAAGCTTTAGAAATGGCAGATCGGGGCTATGTGCTGGAAGCAGGGCGCGATCGCTTTGAGGGACGCGGCAGTGATCTACTGAACGATCCGAAGGTGGGCGAACTGTACCTGGGTGTTATAACGGCGCACTAGCTGCGTATTGCTCTGGCGAACTGCCAGTTTTTAGCGTGTGCGAGTGCGATCGACAAATAAATTGTCATACCTGATTAAATTGCGCTTACAGCAAATACCTAGAGGGGCGGGTTTTGCCATGCAGCAACAGCAACGCGGAATACACCGCACCCAAAGCTGCTCCCACGCCTGACTTTGGTCTGCCCGTTCGTACTAAACGCTACAACCAGACGTAATATCGCCTCTTCCTCTTGATGGAGCGATATCTTCCCCCTGATGGACGGTCAGTTAAGTGTCTATGAGTAAATTTGAGCAAAGGGCGGAAACGCAACGTTGACAATGATTCCGGTTCTTAAACGTGAGTGCTTACTCGGCAACAGTTGACTTTAAGCATCAGCTAACGATTGAAACAAGGAACGGGAATGCAACTAAAGCCAATTAACCAACAAGTTGTCGCGATCGTAGGCGCATCGAGCGGTATCGGACGCGAAACAGCCCACCGCTTTGCTCAACGCGGTGCCAAAGTGGTGGTTTCGGCTCGCAGTGAGTCTGGGTTAGCGTCTTTGGTAGCAGAAATTCGGCAGGCAGGGGGCGAAGCAACCGCTATCACTGCCGATGTGTCGGTCTTTGAGCAAGTAAGCGCGATCGCAGACAAAGCTGTTGCTGTTTATGGGCGGTTGGATACCTGGGTACATGCTGCCGCTACTGCCACCATTGCACCCTTTGAGCAGGTAACACCCGACGAATTTAAGCGCGTGATCGACGTGAGTTTGATGGGTCAAGTGTATGGCGCGATGGCAGCATTGCCTCACCTCAAGCGGGAAGGACGGGGAGCCTTGATCCACATTTCTTCGGTTGAGGGGCGGCGTGCCATTCCCATGCAAAGCTCCTATTCTGCGGCAAAGCATGGGCTAGAAGGCTTTCTCGAATCGCTGCGCGTTGAACTGCAACATGAACAGGTGCCGATCAGCGTGACCAGTATCAGACCTGCCGTTATCAACACGCCATTTTACAACAATGCGCTGACAAAGTTAGGGGTAAAGCCAACGGGAATACCACCTTACTATCAGCCGAGCCTAGTTGCCGAGGCAATTCTCTATGTATCGGAGCATCCGACGCGTGATTTTGTGGTGGGCGACATTGGCAAGCTATTAGAGGCGCTGCAATGGCTTTCACCTGCTTTGGTGGATTCCTTGCTTGGGCTGATTGGCTTTCAGGGGCAGCGGACGAATGAGCCGAAGTCAGCCGATGCACCGCATAACCTGTACGAGCCAGTGCCAGCGAACGATCGCGTTGA
This sequence comes from Leptolyngbyales cyanobacterium, assembly GCA_038253425.1. GTDB lineage: Bacteria > Cyanobacteriota > Cyanobacteriia > Leptolyngbyales > Leptolyngbyaceae > Stenomitos. The sequence continues at coordinate 1,655 of JBBSHC010000612.1, forward strand.
GGGTGATTTTAGCAATCTCACAATCCCTAGCCTTACCGATTGGTTCGATCGGCATCCAGCTTTTGGTTGGGGTGCGGCTGGCACTGCATTAGGAGCCGCTATGTTAGTCATGCTGGCATCGCAATCGCTCAACGGTGAAGGTCATCCTTAAGCCTATACGTAGCCAACTTATTCCATACCACGCGCAGAGGAAGGTAAACAAAGCCATGGAAGAAATAACAACTCCCAAAAGCTCACAACAGGCTGCTGCACCCAGCGATACCGAACGGTGGGCATCGCTTATTGGTGGCAGTGCAATGGTGCTCTTTGGGTTGCAGCAGCGATCGCTGCGGGGTGTGCTTACTGCGATCGCGGGTGGCAGCCTGGCATATCACGGCGCTCAAGGCGAAAAAAGCCTGCCGGATGTCGTCGGTGAAGCGGTTGGCATCAACAAGGTCATTCGAGTTGAAAAAACCGTCACGATCAACAAGTCCGCCGCAGAACTCTACGACTACTGGCACAATTTTGAGCAACTGCCGACGTTTATGAAGCACATAAAAGCGGTGAAAACCCTGGATTTGCGGCGATCGCACTGGGTTGCTAATGCACCGCTCGGTCAGCAACTTGAGTGGGATGCAGATCTAATCGACGATCGCCCTAACGAACTTATCGCCTGGGCATCCGTTGAAGGAGCCACCGTCGAGCATTCGGGTTTTGTTCGCTTCAAGCCCGCCCCAGTTGATCGGGGGACAGAGGTAAAAGTTGTAATGGAATATAACCCGCCTGGTGGCGTCCTGGGTACTGCGGTTGCAAAGCTTTTTGGTGAAGAACCTGAGCAGCAAATTGGTGATGAACTCAACCGCTTCAAAATGCTCATGGAAACAGGCGAACTTGCCACGACTGAGGGGCAGCCAACTGGTCGCAGTTAGAGTTTAATGACGCTAATGGTAGGTCAACAGATACGTGCCGCACCAGCGCATAAATAGCGCGTAAGTGCAAAGCTTTTGACTCGAAAACCGTCATCTTTAATTCAGTGTAAAAAGACATTCTCATCTTTATTTAAACACTGGGTTGCCGCTAAAACTGTGTTTCGACACATGTTCTGAAAAAACCACACAAACACGCTCTTAATCAGGAGAAACCATGCTTTATTTCACTCAAATTCGTAAGTTTTTTAGCTTTTTACTCGTTCTGATCATGTTTGTCAGCCTTACGTTTGGTACGGTTGTCACTCCCGCTATGGCAGGCTCAAATGCTACCAACGAAGTATCGAATGTAAAGGGTGACAGTAGCAACATCAACCGCTCTTATCACAAGCTGCAAGAGGCAACGCAGGATTACCGACAAGAGTTTTATCACAGCGAGCGTGCTAACAGTCCCCAGAAAGCTGCTAAAAACGTCAAAAACAATACTCAGAATGCTTTTGAACGAGTCGCCGACTCCGTTCGCGACACCTTAACTTCTGACAAAGCTGGTAAGTAGCTGGGTATAGTTAAACTGA
>JBBSHC010000613.1:0-3130 GCA_038253425.1 Leptolyngbyales cyanobacterium
AGGCTTTGGTTTGAGCAACGTTGCTCACCGGAAAAGCGCTGTGAAAAATGACGTTCATAGGCGGCAACGCAATAAGTAACGCTAAGTATTACAAGCTACCTGTCCTTTGCTCCAAGCCAGTGCGATCGCGCCACGCTCATTCGCTTTCATGCTCGGCAAACCATCGACTGATCGATTGCGCCAGTCCTTCAAGCGTGTAGACTTGTGCTTCCGCATCCACTCTACCCAGTAAACTAGCGCACGCTTTGCTTGTTTGTGGACCGATCGACGCAATGCAGACCCCATCCAGCCACTGCTGCCAAGACGCATCGCTTCGAGACTGCTCTAAAAGCTGGCAGAAATGCTTGACGGTCTTGGCGCTGGCAAACGTGATCACATCAACTGTACGAGTTTGAAGCGCCGCAAGTGCATCTGGAGCGATCGTCGCTGGACAGCGAGACTGATAAGCAGCAACTTCAGTGACAAGCGCACCCCGATTCACAAACTCTTTCACTAAAACATCCCTACCGCCACTCTCAACTCTAGGAAAGAGCATTTTTGTACCCTGCAACGGTACAGGAAATCGAGCCGCCAGTGAATCGGCAACAAATTCGGGTGGTATAAAGTCAGCGCGCAAACCACGCTGCCCTAGCTTTTGAGCCGTTTTTTCGCCAACGACCGCAATTTTGATGCTGGCAAGCGCGCGCACATCTTGTAGCTGAGTTGCCAACCGCTCGAAAAAATAATCAACGCTGTTAGCGGAGGTCAGCAACAACCAATCAAACGTTGCTAAACGCGACAGGGTTTCATCCAACGCTTGCCAGCTAGAAGGGGGAGCAATCTCTAGCGCAGGCATCTCTACAACCGTTGCGCCATCACGTTGAAGTCGGGCTGTAAACTGACCGGACTGGTTTGCCGATCGCGTCACCAGCACCGTTTTGTTAGCAAGAGGTAAGGTTGTGTCGAAGGTAGAATCTGATGTGGTAAGCACAGTGGGATGAATGGGAGAGGGTGATTGAAAGTAGGACCGTAGCCCCACCACTTCGCCGATGACGATCACACAGGGAGAAAGCGCTTCGGTTGAGGTTTGTTGCAGGATGGTAGACAGGGTACCATCCCAAACAGACTGGTAGGGGCGGCTTGCCCAGCGAATGATGGCGATCCGGGTTTGAGGCGATCGTCCCTGTGCCCGTAGCTGACGCACAATCTCAGGTAGCTGTTGCCCACCCATGAGCACCACCAGGGTTTCAGCGCGTGCCAACAGTTGCCAATCAAGATTCTCTGGGTCATGGCTACTGACCACTGTAAAGCCCCGACTTAAAACCGGATCGGTGAGCGGAATGCCCGCCAGTAAAGGCGCTGCCAGCACCGATGACAGACCGGGTACGACCTCAAACGCGCAGCTTGCCGCTGTTAATGCTGCCATTTCAGCCTGACAACGACCATAGATGAACGGATCGCCACTTTTCAGCCTGACAACAGACCGCCCTTGCAGACAGTGCTGCACCAAAAGCTGATTAATGTCTGCTTGCAGCATACTGGGTTTGCCACCCCGTTTGCCAACATCTAAGGTTAGACAGGTTTTTGGCACCAGTTGTAGCAGTTCGCTATCGACCAGCGCGTCATAAACCAAAACCTCTGCCGTTGTTAACAGTGCCTGTGCTCGAACGGTCAGGTAGTCGGCACTGCCCGGACCCGAACCAACGAGATAGACTATCCCTGCTTGTCTAGTCATGATTCACGACAATATCACCAGTTATAGCGGTGATCCATTGGGTCAGTTACAGTTCTGGGAATACTGGGGTTGGGGATAGGGTTATGAGGCTGTGGTGAATACAAAGAAAAACGACGTAGTTTGCTCCAACTATCCCCGTTGAAAACAGGTGGTTTAGCATTTAGCAATTTCGACTAGCTTAATGTCAAACGTCAAATCTTCACCAGCAAGGGGATGGTTGGCATCCAGGGTGACAGCCGCGCCAGAGACATCGGTAATCACAACGGGTAGCATCTGTCCATTTTGCTGCTGAAGCTGAAGCTGTTGACCGACTTCCGGCTCGATTTCGGGCGGCATCTGTTGGCGATCGACAACAACCACCATTTCTTCCGAATGGGGACCGTATGCCTGATCGGTGGGGATTACTTCTGTTTTAGACTCACCCAAATTCATCCCTACCACAGCTTGCTCGAAGCCAGGAATGATGCCACCAGAACCGATGGTGAATTCTAACGGCTCTCGATCGGCAGACGAGTCAAAAACCGTACCATCGTCCAATTTTCCAGTGTAGTGAACCTTAACCGTATCACCTGCTTTTGCTTGACCCATCCTGTTTTTCCTTTCGTTGTTAGCCGTACTAGTATGGTGCGATTGTTCAACGTCCACGTACTATTTAAGCTTAATTTTCTAATCTCACTGCTTTGTCAGTCATACAGCGTAAGACAGATGTCTTTAGTCGTACTCCGCAACATCAGAAAGCACAGCAGAATTCAGGAGCCAGGAGTCAGAAGCCAGGAGTGGACAAAACTTCTGGTAAGGCAAGACTTCCGGTAAGGCAAGACTTCCGGTAAGATAAGACGCTCAGTAAGGCTTTTGGCTTTCAGTAATGCTTTTGGGCTGAAATAGTGTACTTCATCACCTTCGCAACGCTTGGGTTCACATGCAGGCGCGATACGATGGTGTCCATAGCTGAGGCTTAAAGTCTTTTTAACCGAGTCTCAGCTTTCTTCTGAGCTTTTTTGAGGGTTTTCCAGTCCATCAAACTCGCGTCAAGATTCAGCTTTCTAGTTCAAATCCTTTGTGCAGTCTCTCGTTTAGCTATGCAGCTTCGCGTCAAGCTTTTTACCGTACATAAGCGCTTTGCCCTCACCATTAGCCGTGGCACGACCGCTCAGACGACCAATATCTGGGTGGCGATCGAGCATGAGGGCATTGAAGGGTGGGGGGAAGCGTCACCGTTTTCGATCGGGGAACACACCCAAACAACCGAGGCGATCGCGCGATCGCTGCAAAAAATTGCACCCCTGCTTAAAGCTCTGAGTCCTTTGGAACGTCAACGCATTGAGCGCTTGATGCTGGAAGCCCGTCTACCATCAGCCGCCCGTGCAGCACTGGATCTGGCCCTACACGATTGGGCAGGCAAACGAGCCAACCTCC
>JBBSHC010000614.1:0-3127 GCA_038253425.1 Leptolyngbyales cyanobacterium
AATGACGTTTAGCCACGTCGAAGGGCACGGACTCAACGCCGAAGAATTGGCACGCAACACGCGACTTAATCATTACTTTGTGCAGAACTTAAACCAGGAACCTAAACTGCCCCTGGATGATCAAACCTTTGATGCCGTACTCAACACGGTTTCCGTGCAGTATATTCAGTACCCTGAAGCGGTTTTTACAGAAATTCATCGCGTCCTCAAGCCCGGTGGCGTGGCGATTTTTAGTTTTTCCAATCGGATGTTTTATCAAAAGGCAATCCAGGCGTGGCGGGATGGCTCTGAGGACGATCGCGTGAAGCTGGTTGAGGGCTATTTTGCTGCTGTGCCTGGATTCACCAAACCTGAAGTAGTGGCGCGGATCTCTCAGGTGCCCAGCTTTATGCAGTTGCTTGGTATGGGTGGCGGCGATCCGTTTTATGCGGTGATTGCTCAACGGACATTCTAAAAAAGCGTTAAACAAACGCTTAGGGCTGGTCTTCTTTTCCAACGGTATCGATCGCGGCTAAGATGCTTTCTGCTTCAGCACAGAGCATGTCGTGACAGCGACCATTACTGGCAATCAAGCCACCCCATTGGCTTACGTCCTCCCGGTTGTACTGCAAAGGAGTGCGATCGAAGTGAGTAAACTGTCCGCCTGCTTCCGTCAAAATCAACTCTGGCGCAGCTAAATCCCAATCTTTAGGCGCAGAAGTATCGGAGAGCGAAAGATAGACATCTGCTTGCTGTTCCAGAATGGCGGCAATTTTGCCACCTACACTGCCTAGTTGCAGTTGATTCTGAACCGGAAACCGTTGCAATAGTTGGCTAAACCGTGGCGATCGATGACTGCGACTGGCAACCAGTGTCAAAGCGGCTGGCTCAGTTCGTTGCGAAACGGCGATCGGTCGGGGCGATTTCTCACGGCGTTCTACAAGCGTCCCACCGTTTAACGTGGCGAAGTAGAGCGTGCCCGCAGCCGGACATGCCACCACCGCCAAAACGGGACGATCGTCCTGCAACAGGGCAATGTGAACGGCATACTGCCCGGTTTTTTTGATAAAGTCTTTCGTGCCATCTAGGGGGTCAATCACCCAAACCAACGGTTTTGCCAGTCGTTCTTCTACAGGCTGAGCCTTGTAGGTTTCTTCTGTCAGGTAGGCAAAGGCTTGAGTGCCTAAGCTGGCTTGCAGATTATTGAGAATATAGTCATTCACTGCGAGATCGGCAGCCGTAACGGGTCCATCGGTTAAGTGCTGAATTTGAAGGTCTGCATGTTGCACATTGAGCAGAATGTCAGCCGCGCCCCAACCGATCTGCCGAGCGATCGCCAGCAGTTCCTGTAATTCCGTTGCGTGCAAAGGTGTCAAATTAAGGTGTCTCCAGAGAAAGCTAAAGGATGAAGGGCTAAGGAAGGCTAATGAAAAAGTATTCAGTGATGCGCGGTGTCAGTCATCCAGCGACGGGTGCCAAAGAACTGACAGGAATGGGCGGCAATGTTTGCAGCGATCGCCAGCGCGTTGACAAAATCTGCTTGCAAAATAGCGTGGCAGAAGGCTCCGTGAAAAATATCTCCCGCTCCTAGCGTATCAACCGCCTGGATGGTTGGTACATCGATCTGACCCGATCGTGGCGCTGCCCAATACTGAATTGGCTTTTGTCCCCGCGTGATGGCAAGCTGAGGAATACCCAGAGCGGATAAATACGCCACAGTCTCTTCAACGCTCTGGCAATCAGGCGGCTGAAAGTTAGCAGAGGCAATGACCGCATCAGCGAAGGGTAACACGGTTTCAAAGCCTGACTTCCAGCTACCGCCATCCACAATCACAGGAATACCTTGAGCTTTGGCTTGCGCTGCGATCGCTCGTCCAACTGCCATCTGATGTCCATCAATAAACACAATATCAATGTCCTGCAAGCAGTTAACAGGGATACTCGTCTCCGACACCTGCATAGCAATCCCATTCATTGAGACGACCGCCCGTTCCCCTGTTGCTTCCGTCACCATAATGGAGGAAACCGACGGTGATTCGGTGCGCGTTGGGTCAAGATCGGCAAGGATGACGCCACACTGACGCAAATCTGCCAGAATCAACTGAGTCAGAGGATGCGACCCAACCACCCCTAACACGATCGCCTGATTGCCCAAGTGGTTGAAGGCAACAGCGGCATTGGTTGCGGGTCCACCTGCTGAAACAAGCGAGTCAGACGCCACAATCTTCTGATTCTTGGCTGGAGGATGACTGATGCGATAAACCAGATCTAACGTCACTAAGCCAACAAAAAGCCCACGCTTCACAAGCGACTCCCTGACGCCTTTTATTTTAATAACCCTACACTCTTTTCCCATGCAGTCTGACCCCAAACCGGGAACGCTTTACCTAGTCGGCACCCCGATCGGCAATCTCGAAGACATGACGTTTCGGGCGATCCGAATCTTGCAAACTGTTGATCTGATTGCTGCCGAAGATACACGCCACACGGGAAAACTGCTGCACCATTTTCAAATTGCCACTCCCCAGCTTAGCTACCATGACCACAATCGCCACACTCGGACAGCAGAACTACTAGAGCGGTTGCAGCAGGGTAAAACGATCGCTCTCGTCACCGATGCGGGAATGCCAGGAATTTCTGATCCGGGCTATGAGTTAGTCAAACTGTGTGCCGATGAGGGCGTACTCGTGGTGCCCATTCCCGGACCCAATGCCGCGATCGCTGCTCTCACAGCCTCTGGCTTACCGTGCGATCGCTTCACCTTTGAAGGCTTTCTACCCGCTAAAGCGCAGGCTCGTCGTGCGCGGCTAGAAGCATTGCAAACCGAAACACGTACCCTAATTTTCTACGAGGCTCCCCATCGCTTGCGTCCGACGCTCCAAGACCTTTTGCTACTGGGTGCAGACCGACCACTGGTGCTGGCACGGGAACTAACCAAACTGCACGAAGAAATTTGGCGGGGTACAGTAGCAGACGCGATCGCGCATTACAAGACCCGCGAACCCCAGGGCGAATTTACGCTGGTCGTTGCCGGAGCCACCTTAGAGCAGCCCGTTTTGTCGGAAGCGGTCATTAAAACTGAGCTGCAAAATCTGCTCAACCAGGGACTTTCGCGATCGGACGCCAGCCGTCAACTAGCACAGCAAAC
>JBBSHC010000615.1:0-3125 GCA_038253425.1 Leptolyngbyales cyanobacterium
ATCGACCATTATTTGGGCAAAGAGACGGTACAAAACCTGATGGTGTTCCGGTTTGCGAATGCCATTTTTGAGCCACTCTGGAACCGTCAATTTGTCGATCACGTGCAGATTACAGTCGCGGAAACCGTTGGGCTAGAAGGTCGGGCAGGTTACTACGAAACGGCTGGCGCACTGCGCGACATGGTGCAAAACCACCTGATGCAGTTGTTCTGCCTGACGGCAATGGAAGCGCCCAATTCGCTCGAAGCGAACAGCATTCGCAACGAAAAAGTCAAAGTGCTGCAAGCCACTCATCTGGCAGATCTAGAAATTCTTGGCAATTCCGCTGTGCGCGGTCAGTATACAGAAGGCTGGATGAAGGGCAAGCAAGTACCAGCGTATCGGCAAGAAGAAGGGGCTGCACCGGATTCAACGACTCCTACCTATGCAGCCTTGAAGCTGACGATCGACAACTGGCGCTGGAAAGGCGTACCGTTTTACCTGCGGACTGGCAAGCGGATGCCCAAAAAAATGTCAGAAATCGCCATTCAGTTCAAAGAAGTGCCGTTTTTGATGTTTCAATCGGCGGCAAAGCAGGCAAACCCCAACATTCTCACGATGCGGATTCAGCCCGATGAAGGCATTGCCTTACGCTTTGAGGTGAAAACGCCCGGAACCTCTTTGAGGACGCGATCGGTGGATATGGATTTTCGCTACGACACCGCGTTTGGGCAAGCAAATACCGATGCCTACAGTCGTTTGCTAGTGGATTGTATGTTGGGCGATCAAACCCTGTTTACACGCGGCGATGAAGTCGAAGCCTCCTGGCGCATTCTCACACCGCTACTCAACGTTTGGGATGCACCTGCCGCACCCGATTCCATTCCGCTTTACGAGGCGGGCACGTGGGGTCCCGTTGAATCAGAATTGCTGCTCAATCGGGATGGACGAAACTGGAGAAGACTCTAGAGAAAGGATGAAGGATAAAGGATGAAGGCTAAAAAGTTTATGGTTGTTGGCTAATTTTCATCCCTGACTCTTCATCACCACTAGCCACCGATTCTTTTCCCTTGGTGCTTGACGCCTCACTCCCGATTCCCGATTCCCGATTTCCGACTCCCTCATGCTTCTAACAACTAACAACTAACCATCAACACTGTTATGACGACCACTCCACTTGTTGCCCTTCAAAGACCGAAAGATATCTCGCTTGATGAAATTGAAGCCGAGTTAAATGCCATTTGGCAAAGCCAGACTGGGGAAGGGACGTCTCATCAGGGTGCTACCAGAGCGGCGACGTTTAGCATGGTGGTCTACGAACCAGAAGAGTTTCAGCAATTGCTGGCGGCATTGGGCTTCTATGAAGGTCCGATCGATGGCATTCATGGTCCGATGACAAAAGCGGCAGTGCAGAACGCTCAAAAGTCCTACGGGCTATCGATTACAGGTCGCGTTGATCCAGGCACCCTTTCAAAACTGCGCGAAGAATTTGCCAAGAAGCCGAGCGATCGCATTAAGTTCTCCAACCCAAACATCCGGGGTTTTAGTATCAGTGACGCGATCGCGGTGCAAAATCCCTGTCGCATCGTTACCCTCTGTCCCGTTTTGGGCGAAGACCAGGGTGTGACGGCGCAAGTTTCTGCCTATTGCCCGGTACAGCAAGGCAGCGGTAGCAATCTCATTTGCTGCGAGTACATCACGCTACGGGGTACAAAAGCAGCTTTAGAGCGGGTGGGTGAGCTGGTTGCATCACTCATGATCCAGGATTTGCCCAAGTTTATCTGGTGGAAAGCGACGCCCAATCCAGAGCAAGCGCTGTTCAAAAAACTGGTAGAAACCTGTAATTGCTTGATTCTCGACTCCTGTTACTTCAGCGATCCAGAATCTGAGTTTGTGAAGATTCACGCTTTAGTAGACGAAGATATCTACGTCACAGACCTTAACTGGCATCGCTTACAGCCCTGGCAAGAATTAATGGCAGCAGCGTTTGATCCTCCTGAGCGGCGGGCATCTCTGGTCGAGGTTGATCAAATTGCGATCGACTACGAAAAAGGCAATGCGGCTCAAGCCTTTCTGTACCTGGGTTGGATTGCTAGCAGGCTGGGTTGGCAACCGATCGCGTTTCAGGAAACGGGCGGCGACTACGACCTCAAACACGTTACGTTTAAGGGCACCAATCAACGCGAAATCACCGCCGAGTTAGCAGCGATTCCCACTGCCGATTGGGGTGAAATTTTGGGCGATCTGGTCGGTATTCGAGTCACGTCTACAAACCCCCAGGCTGATTGCTGCACCATCCTTTGTTCAGAAACAACGGGCTGTATGCGAATGGAAGCGGGTGGCAGTGCCCAGGCATGTCAAACCGAAATTGTGACCTCCCTCTCCGACCAGAAGGCAGAGTTTTTGCTGGGTCAACAGCTACAGCGTTGGGGTCATGACGTGCTTTATGAAGAAAGTCTGGCAGTCGTCGCCAAAATTCTGAAGCTGTGTGTGTAACTAACCACAATAGACATGGCGCTGATCATTGCCGGAGAACGAAGCGGCGTTGGCAAAACAACCGTAACGTTAGCACTGCTGTCCGCGTTGAGGCAGCGTGGCTTGCAGGTGCAATCGTTTAAAGTCGGTCCAGACTACATTGACCCGATGTTTCACCGCTATGTGACAGGTCGGGCTTGCCGCAACCTCGATCCGATGCTGACATCAGAAGCTTACGTGCAGCAGTGCTTCGATCGCCACACGCAAACCGCCACCCATGCGCTGGTCGAAGGTGTGATGGGTCTGTTTGACGGGGCAGCAGGACAAGACGGATTTGCCAGCACTGCTCACATTGCGCGGTTACTGGATTTGCCCATTCTGCTGGTGTTGAATTGTGGTGGTATGTCAGCGTCGATCGCAGCCTTAGTCCACGGCTATCGCTCCTTCGATCCCCGACTCAAGTTCGCAGGGGTTGTGCTCAATCGGGTTGCCAGCGATCGCCACCTGGAGCTGCTCAAAACGGCTTTAGAACCGCTCAATATCCCGATTTTGGGAGTACTTCGTCGTCAGGATGACATTACGATTCCCGATCGACATCTGGGACTCATCCCCACCGCTGAACTGCAAAACCTGGATACTGTAGTCGAGCAATTAGCTTACCTGGGCGAAAC
>JBBSHC010000616.1:0-3125 GCA_038253425.1 Leptolyngbyales cyanobacterium
CCCTTGAAATAGCTTCGTACAGCGGCAATTTCAAAGCCTTCGGCTTTGCCCTTCTCTTTGGCGTTGGGTTCAGTCAAACCGACAAAGCCAATTTCGGGATGAGTGAAAGCGGCGGCGGGAATACTGTGGTAATCGACAGCGCGGGGGCGATCGCAGATATTCTCAACCGCTGCCACACCTTGAGCCGCCGCCGCGTGTGCCAGCATCAGTTTGCCCGTTGCGTCACCGATCGCCCAGAGGTGGGGCACAGGTTCACAGTTTGACAGCACTGCCATGTGATCGTTGATGGGGATAAAGCCCGGTCGCACAGTTTCTACGCCCACTGAATCTAGCCCCAGATCTTTGGTCAACGGCACTCGTCCAGTGGCAACCAGGCAGGCATCCACTTCCAACACTTCCACGATTTCCTTCGTTTTGGCATCTGCCAGCTCAATCACGACTGGCGAACCAGGCGTAATGCGTTTTGCCAGCACGCCGACTTTAGTTTCGATGTCGCGGGGGGTGATGAGCGTCCGTTGTGCCAGCTTGGCGATATCAGGGTCAAATCCTGGCATAAGCTGGTCGAGCGCTTCAATGAGGGTAATTTCACAGCCCAGCGCGGAATACACGTCGGCAAACTCCAAGCCAATGTAGCCACTACCCACGATCGCAATCCAGGGCGGTAACGATTCCAGCCGCACGGCATCATCACTGGTAAACACAGTCTTGCCATCCAGTTCAATCCCAGGTGGCACAAAGGGCACAGAGCCAGGAGCCAGCATAATATCTTTCGCTGTAATCGTCTTCTCGCCCTCTTTTGTTGTCACCGAGACTTTTTGCACTCCGGCGATCCTGCCCCAGCCGTGAATAGTGTCTACACCTAACCGCTTCAGGCTTCCGACCAGTGCCTCTCGCTGTTTGGCAACGATGCCGTTAGCATGATCGGCGATCGCCTGACGATCGAACGCTACATCGCCCAGTTGAATGCCCAGCGCTTTGAGGTGATGAGCGTCCTGTAATTCGCGCACTCGCCCTGATGCTGCCAGTAAAGCCTTGGAAGGAATACAACCACGATTGACGCAGGTGCCACCCATATTGGCGGCTTCAATCACCGCTGTTTTTAGCCCACAACTGGCTGCGTGGATTGCCGCTCCGTGCCCACCGACTCCGGCTCCAACAATGACTAAATCGTAATCGAATGCTTGACTCACGTCTCTCTCCTGGTGCGTTACTTTCTATTCTCCGTCGGACAGGGGCGATCGGACAAGAGACGGAGTGGAGAGGGATGAAAACGAAAATACCAGCTATGCCGCCCTAGCTGGTATTTTGAGCGTAGATGAAAGTGTCGTTTAGACGGTAACGTTGAGTAAGCCTACACTGTTATGGAGACAATTTCGTTAGCCTAATAACACAGAGGAGCAATGAATGACCAGAAAGATCTGAGAGCGCCTGCTGTTGTCGAGGAGATTTTATCTGACACAGTAGCAATAGGGTTTCCAATGGCATCTGAACCATTGGCAGGTTCGTTACTCAGAACCTTAGCTGCAAGTAAACCTAGTGGCAATTTCCTAGAGCTTGGCACTGGTACAGGTGTCTCTACAGCTTGGTTGCTCGATGGCATGGACAAGAACTCACAGCTTGTTTCTGTAGAGAATGATCGTACTGTTGCTTCTGTTGCTCAAAAATATCTGGGGCACGATCGCCGTCTCACTTTACGAGTGGAAGATGCAGAGATTTTCGTTGAAAGTTTAGGTCAAAGTAGTCAGCAGTTCGACCTAATTTTTGCTGACACATGGGCAGGGAAGTATATTTGTCTGGAAGAGGTATTGTGTAGTCTAAAACCAGGAGGTTTTTATGTCATAGACGATATGTTGCCACAAGCAAACTGGTTAGAGGGTCACGAACTTAAAGCGGCTTCACTTGTTATAGAGCTAGACAGCAGACGCGATTTAACTATCACAAGACTCGATTGGGCAAGCGGCATTGTTATTGCAACAAAGCTGTAATAATAATGCTCTCAATAGACCTTCTAATTGATTCTTTCTGACTGTAAGGATAACAATGTAAAAACAGTGCTAAAACTCAAATCTCTTTGGCTTCCCTTCCTTCCTTCGCTCCCTCGTCCCTTCATCAGAGGTGCTAACTTAGAGGCTAAATTACCACTGCGTTGTCAGATCGATCGCCATGCCACCAATGCTTTGTCGGTTCCGCTAAATTAACGGCGTAGAGAGTAATCACGATCGGTTCTAGCAAGCCCTGCCCCAAAATTTCGACGCTGTAAGAGGGATGTTTTTTAGTGGATAGATCGACGATGAAGCGTTTGCCAATGCGTCGCCAGCTTGGTTCTTTGCCGCGCCACTGAAGGCGACAGCAGGGCCAGGGTAACTGTTCGCGATCGAACAAGCGGCAGCAAGGACCAATCACCCGGTAACTAAAATGACAACCAGGGCTTAAAAGCACCTGTCCATGTTGGAGCGGGTGAGACATCGCCATCAATTTGAAATTTGCCATGATTCAGTCTTGGCAGAGTGCAACCGTAACGCCAATGTGAACTGTGAAAGTAAGAGACAGTGCTTACATCTAGGATTGCTTAAGTTTGCATGGTTGCCCACAAGACTGCTACGGTTCACTCCAAGCTCCTTAAACACACGAATGACTGAACAATCACGCTCAAGGGGAAGATTAACGTCTAGGAATTTTAACGTTTATGAGTGGTTTTGGCTGCTGCCGTTGCCATGTTCACCTATTTCAAAGCTTTCCCCTGACATTAAGTGCTCAATTGACTCGTTAAGTGCTTTAGGGTCCATGAAAATAATTTTAGAGTTCTCACTCTCGCTCAGCTTGAGGTTTGCATCCACATATTTTTGAGCTACGAGGTACTGTAGCACCGCTTGAGAGTTTGGTTGCCCCTGAAGTGCTCTTGAAATGCGTTGAATTGATTCCACCATCGATTCGGTTTCTGACATGGTTGCTTTACGCCGACTTTCTGCTGCTCGCTCTAGCTCTAGCGACTCCAACATCGTTTTTGAGGGCGCAATTTCTTGTACCTCCACTCGCATCACTTTCACACCCCAGCTTTCTGTGGCTTCATTGAGCTGGTGCAGCAAGGCTTGATTAATTTTGTTTCTGCCGGAAACCGTTTCGCG
>JBBSHC010000617.1:0-3119 GCA_038253425.1 Leptolyngbyales cyanobacterium
AAACGATCTCGGTTCGCTCGTGATTGCGATCGTCACCGAGATGGAATCCTTTGATTTTTCTAATAGTTTTTTTGGCGAGTTTGCTGTCGCCAATGCAGTGAGCGATCTGCTGCTTGATAGTTTGGGCATCGATCGCTGCTGCGGGCAGTGAGATAGTTGTTGGCTATTAGTTGTTGACTGTTAAATCGCCGAATCTGATTACCTTCAAAGCGGTGGCATGGACTGTCTGACCAATCATTTCAATTAGTCAAGACTTCGCTCTAACAACTAAAAACCAACAACTAAAAACTTTCCCTACCAGCTAGACTTTACAACACCGGGCAATAGTCCCTGGTGAGCCATTTCGCGCAATACGTGACGAGAAAGACCAAAATCGCGGTAAAAACCTCTAGAGCGACCAGTTACCCAACAACGGTTGTGAAGGCGGGTGGGAGCACTATTGCGGGGAAGCTGCTGAATTTGACGATGAATAAGTAGCTTTTGCTGTTGGGACGTTGCAGCCGCAAACTGATCCTGTAGCTCTTGCCGCTTCTGGGCGTATTTTTCTACTAGTCTCTCGCGCTTTCTCTCGCGCTCAATCATGCTCTTTTTAGCCATGAGTCATTCCAATGCTCTTTCATAAAGACACAGCTTATCATTCTACCGAATCAAGCGGGTTAATTGCCAACTAAAATTTAAATTTGTATTCAAGCTACTGCAAACGCGAGCGCCTCAATCTAACGGCTGACCCAAAATGCCAACGTTTCTGACTGCTGGCGCTACGATCACGGGTTGAGGGTGGGCTGGTGTGATGGCTAAATCATCCGGCTCAGGAGTGGTCAACGGTTTCTGGGACAGGGTGGCAGAGGGGCAGATGTCGGCAAACGCACAGCGATCGCACTGGGGCTTTCGCGCCATGCAGACGGCGCGACCGTGGTAAATCAGCCGGATTGACCAATTTTCCCAGTCAGGCTGGGGCAAGAGCTTCATTAAGTCACGTTCAACGCGAATGGGGTCAGTGTGCTTGGTTAAGCCCAATCGGTAGCTCAGACGCTTAACGTGAGTATCAACCGTGACGCCCATATTGATGCCAAAGGCATTTGCCAGCACCACATTTGCTGTTTTGCGCGCGACTCCTGGCAATTTCAGCAGGTCTTCCATGACTTGAGGTACCTTGCCGCCAAACTCCGTCATGATCATGCGGCAGGCTGCCTGAATATTCTTCGCCTTGTTGCGGAAGAAGCCGGTTGATTTGACCAGCGCCTCAATTTCCTCCAGTTCAGCACCTGCCATTGCCGCTGCATCGGGAAACCGCCGAAAGAGTTCGGGCGTAACCATGTTGACCCGCACATCCGTACATTGAGCCGACAAAATAGTCGCTACCAAAAGCTGCATGGGCGTTTCATAATCTAGCGAACAGGTCGCGTCAGGGTAGAGTTGCTTGAGCCGCAGCAGGATTTCGATCGCGCGTTGCTGCTTGGCTGGCAATTTACGAGAGGCGCACATGGGAAAGTTATGAGGGATAAAGGATGAAATAGGGGTCAGAAGTCAGTGGGCAGAGGAAGAGGGGGAAGCAGGGGAGGCAGAAGAAGAGGGGATACTTGGATTAACGCAAAAACTGCTGGCAAAGCGGCGCAACTCAAAACGCTCTGGCGAAACGGTGCCACACCTAACTTAAAACTTCTCCCCTTGCTCCTCCAGCTTCTCCTCCCCCCTTTGTCCTCTTGCTCCCCTTGCTTCTTAGCGAAACAACTTCTGCACCGACTCTAGCTGTGTGGTGTCGCGCACGATGAGGAAAATGCCTAGCCCTAAGAGCAGCATTAAGCCCGTTTGCATGACGCCATCCTGAATCTTTGTGGGTAGTGGTTTTCCACGTAAGCCTTCAATCAGCAGAAAGGCTAAATGACCGCCATCCAGGGCAGGCAAGGGCAAGATGTTGATAATTGCCAGGTTGATGCTGATGAGGGCACCAAAAGTAAAGAGACTGAAGGCATCCGATCGAGCCAGTTTTGCTCCTTCATCCACAATGCGTACAGGACCAGAAATTTGGTCAGCAACTGCCCCAAAATTGGTAATAAGTTGACCGAATCCCTGAACGGTTAAGACCGTAATACGCTGAAACTCTGTAGCTGCAAGCGTCAAGACTTCAATAGGATTACCCACTCGACGTCGTGCGATCGTGACATTGGGCGAAAGCTGAACCCCAATTTTGGCTTTGCCGTCTGCTCCGGCTTCAGGTGTCACCACTAACGGTGCGGGCAAAATTTTGCCATCACGCTGCACTTTTAAATCGATCGGCTGGTTGGGACGGCTCTGAATTGCCTCCATCAACACTTTGATTGATTCTCTAGAGGCACCCAAATCACGACCGTCTACGGCTAGAACGATATCGCCTGCTTTAACGCCCGCCTTAGCTGCTGCCGAACTTAACTCCGACTTCACTTCGGGCACCACAACGCCCGGTTGAAAGTTGACTTCCTGCGTACCGACAATGCCGATCTGAGTGACCAGCAAAAAGTAAGCAAAGATGAGGTTGGCAATGACGCCTGCACTGATAACAATCGCCCGATCCAGGACGGGTCGATTTTTCAAAAGGTTTGGATCATTCGCAGGAATGGTGCTGTCGGGATCGTCATCTGGGAAACCGACAAAACCGCCGAGTGGAAAAGCTCGAAGGGCATATTCGGTTTCAGGACCCTGATACTTCCACAGAATCGGACCAAACCCAATGGAGAAACGGTTGGCATAAATGCCCTGAGCGCGGGCAGCCGTAAAGTGCCCCAATTCGTGAACCACAATGAGGATTGCCAAAACGGCGATCGCAGCCAAAACTGACATACCAAACTTCCAATAAAACGTTGTTTAACTGTTGCGAAAGTATCAACGCACTTGCAACCATTCTAGGAGCTACACACTGGTAAATGCTGCTTCGCTCAAAATCGCTCCTCATTTTCTAACCATAGCCATACGAGTTATAGCCATCGCCATTCTGTTTAGGACGGGGTGCAGGGGTGGAACCCCTGGCTGGGGGCAGTGCCCCCACACACCCTTTGATCCCCATGTCCTAAGCTCTGTGGCGGCAGCGATAGAACGATGGGCAAGGCTGTAACCCCTTCGGCTTGGCTGCGACGTTGAACTCA
>JBBSHC010000618.1:0-3117 GCA_038253425.1 Leptolyngbyales cyanobacterium
CGGAATCACAAGACCAACCGTTAGTTTACCCGTTTCAACTTGGCGGCTTAAGTCACGCTCATTCGTCGGATAAGACTCCACTACAAAAATATGATTTTCTGTTAGCGCCGAAACTAAATCACGGCTGGCAGAGACGTTGGCGTAATCCACCACACCCAGCTTTAGATAATGCACATCTGGATTCAGCGCAAAGCCATAGAGCAATAACTGCACGGTTGGCGGCACAATGAGCAAAACAAGCAGTTGCCTATTTCGTAGAATTTGGTTGACTTCCTTGCGTACGAGCGCTGCAAAGCGACCATCAAAAAAACTGGTAAGGAAAATAATTAAAGGCTTCATAATGGTTTAATCGGGTAGCTGCATACGGCTGAGAACTTTACGTGCAACGTTAAATAAGAACAATCCAATAACGAGCATCATCAAAATGTCAAACCAAACACCTGCCCAACCAATGCCTCGTACAAAAGCATCGCGGGTCACAACAATGTAATAACGAGCAGGCACAATATTGGGCAGTAACGAGAGGGGAAACGGGATGTTGTTTAAAGGATAAATGAAACCAGAAAGCATAAAAGCAGTTAAGAAGCCAACGAGAGAAACGCCTTGCACCGCCGCATTTTGATTGCCGCTACGGACGCCTAAAAGTAACCCAAACATGACTGCAACGCCGACAAAAATAGGCGTGCCGATCAGTAAAGGGGTTGGATCGCCAGCAAAGCCAACACGAAAAATGAGTGATCCTAGCACAATCACGCCAAGGGCTTCGCACAGCCCAACAAGCAAGTAAGCCAAACCTTTTCCTAGTATTAATTCCGATGCGGTAAGGCTAGAAGCGTAAACTTGCAGAATGGTGCCTTTTTCTTTCTCACGCACCATAGCGATCGCTGCCAGCAATGACGGAAAAATCCACAGCACGACCGCGTAAACACCGGGCACAATGTAAAGCGATTCTTTGCGTCCAGGGTTGAACCACAGCCTGGTATGCACTTTCACTCGTTGAGTGTTAGACGAGATGCCATCATTAGTCAAAAAGAAATTCGTAGTCGCCTTAATGCTGTTTTTAATGACTCGCGCATTGTTGGTATCGGTGCCATCTACTAACACCTGAACGGCACTTTCTTTATCAGCTTTAATGCGTCGGCTAAAGTCGGGTGGAATGATTACTGCTGCTTTGGCAATGCCTTTATCCAGCGCATCCCGCACGGGATTGTTGCCCGACCAGCGTATCGGTTGAAATTGATTCGTAGCAAACAAACGCTCAATATAAGTCTGGCTCAGCTTGCTGCGATCGAAATCTTGCACCACCAGGGGTATATTTTTTGACTCTAAGCGAATGGCAAACCCAAAGATTAAAAGGGTCACCAAAGGCAACAAAAATGCCAGCGCCAACGTAAGGCGATCGCGGCGAAACTGCGCTAATTCTTTGACACACTGAGCGAGGATGCGTTTCATAACTATTTCTGCGATCGCTGTACAGTGCCAATAAAGGCATCTTCCAACGAGTAGGGAATGGCGCGGAGAGAATGGATGGTAATGTTGGCTGCTTGAAGGCGATCGCGCAGTTGGGAAATTTCCGCATCGGGGTCATCGACTACGACATGAAGGCGATCGGCGAAAATGGAGACGCGCCAGGGTTCTAGCGTTTGTTTGAGTAAATTAGATGCCGCCTGATTTCGATCGGGGGTGATTTCGAGCAGCGTTCCGGGTTGGGCGGTTTTAATTTGGCTGGGTGATCCTTCGATGACCGTTTCGCCAGCGACGAGAAAACTCATGCGGTTGCACTGCTCGGCTTCTTCGAGATAGTGCGTTGTGACCAGGACAGCCGTACCTTGACGCGCAAAGTCGTTGATTAAACGCCAGAACTGCCGGCGTGCAAGGGGGTCAACGCCAGAAGTCGGTTCATCCAGAAACAAAATTTCGGGTTCGTGCATGACCGACGCACCAAAGGCAACGCGCTGCTTCCAACCTCCCGGTAGCTGTCCGGTGATTAGGTTTTCTTGCCCTTCTAAGCCGCAGATGGCAATGACCCAGGCGATTTTTTCCCGGCGCAACCGCTGGGGAATGCTGTAAACGCCTGCATAAAACTCCAGATTTTGAGCGATCGTCAGATCATCGTAGAGCGTAAATTTCTGACTCATGTAGCCAATGCGCCGACGGAGGGCACCACTCCGCAAGTTGCCTGTTTCGCCACCCAGCGAGATCTCGCCTGAAGTGGCTTCCAGCAGACCACAGAGCATTTTGATGGTGGTGGTTTTTCCGGCTCCGTTGGCACCTAACAGCCCAAAGATCTCGCCGTACCGCACCTCAACGTTGACGTTTTTGACGGCTTGGAAGGTGCCAAACATCCGGTTCAGGTTGCGCGCATAAATTGCCGCATCGGTAGGGATGCCTTGCTGGACTGCTTCCAGGGAACGCTGCGCCTTACGGGATCGATCGTGCGATCGCGGAAACGAAATAAAGGGCGGCTCTAAGCCTTGCTGTCGCAGTCGGGTGACAAAGACGTTTTCCAAAGTGGGCTGGGTCAGAGCGATACTATCCAGCGGCAGATGCTCCTGGTTTAACAGTTGCCGGACTTGTGCTTCGCCCGTTTGAGCGTCACTTACCAACACATCCAGGCGATCGCCAAAGGTTTGCACATCATCAATGGCAGTCGCATCGGCATGAGCTGCGTGGGCTTCGAGCGATCGTTCCACAGCTTGAAGCTGACTCGTGCGGATTTCCAGGCGATGCAGCCCCAGACTATCTTTTAAGGCGGCTGGGGTGCCAATTTGTTGAATCTGCCCTTCATACATGAGCGCGACACGGTTGCAACGTTCGGCTTCATCCAGGTAGGGCGTCGCCACCACAATGGTCATCCCTTCACTTGCCAGTGCTGCCAAAACGTCCCAAAACTCCCGCCGCGAAACGGGGTCAACGCCTGTAGTGGGTTCATCCAGCAGCAGCACCGCTGGCTTATAGATGAGGACACAACAGAGCGCTAGCTTTTGCTTCATCCCGCCCGAAAGTTGCCCTGCCAGTCGGCTACCAAAGCGCTCCAGGTTCATGAGGCGCAGGTATTTATCGCGTCGTTCAGCAAAATCGCGATCGCTCACGCTTCGCAGTCCGGCAATGTAGCGC
>JBBSHC010000619.1:0-3117 GCA_038253425.1 Leptolyngbyales cyanobacterium
GTCTTGGGAGGTAAGGTTGAATGGCTGACATGACAACGTATCGGGGTCAGTGCCATTGCGGTAACGTGCAGTTTGAAGTGACGACCGTGTTAGATGAGGGTAATCGCTGCAACTGCTCCTTTTGTTCCAGGCGAGGCGCAATCATGCACAGCGTTTCGAGCGATCGCTTTAAGCTATTGGCTGGCGAGCCGTTCCTCACTCTCTATCAGTTTCATACTCAAACGGCAAAACACTACTTTTGCAAAGTTTGCGGCATCTATACCTTTCATCGACCGCGCACTGCCCCAGAGAAATACCGCATTAACGTTGCCTGCCTGGAAAACGTCGATCTCAGCCAACTAAACGTGGGGCTCGTCGATGGGCGTGCCTACGCGTAATGTCTCTTTACCCATACCGGAGCATTCAATCATGATCGATTTTTACTACTGGACGACACCCAACGGTCACAAAATCGCTCTTTTCCTCGAAGAAGTCGGCATACCCTACACCATCATTCCCATTAATATCGGCGCTGGCGATCAGTTCAAGCCAGAGTTTCTCAAAATCGCGCCCAATAACCGGATTCCTGCCCTTGTTGACCATGAACCAGCAACAGGCAATGAGCCAATCTCGGTGTTTGAATCGGGTGCAATCTTGCTCTACCTGGCTGAAAAAACGGGAAAGCTCATCTCAGCAGATTTGTCTGGACGCGTTGATGCGCTGCAATGGCTCTTTTGGCAGATGGGCGGGTTAGGACCAATGGCAGGACAAAATCACCACTTCAGCCAATACGCGCCCGAAAAAATCCCCTACGCCATCAATCGTTATGTCAATGAAACAGGACGCCTTTATGCGGTGATGGACAAGCGGTTGAGCGATCGCGAATTTTTGGCTGGCGAGTATTCGATCGCGGATATCGCCTCTTACCCGTGGATTGTGCCCTACGATCGCCAGGGACAAAACCTCGAAGACTTTCCCAACTTAAAACGGTGGTTTGAAGCGATTCAAGCCCGCCCAGCGACCGTTCGCGCTTACGCAAAAGCTGAAGCGTTTAAGAATCAGGCAATCAGCCCTGATCAATCGCGTGATCTGCTGTTCAACCAGTCTGCCCAAACCATTCAACACTAGAAAGATGCTGTCGCCGTCCCAAATGCCCCTCTAGCCACGTTACTAAGCTGTCGTGTTTCAAAGATGAGGTGAAGCTTGAGCAGGAAAAGGCTCGATCGTGCCATAAACTGCTAAAGTTTAGCGGCATTAAAGCTCATTCACCTGCAAGCAACACACTCATGCTAAAACGAGCCTATAACTGGGTTATTTCCTGGAGTGATACACCTTACGGCAGTCTGGCACTGTTCACGATCGCCTTTGCGGAGTCATCTTTCTTCCCCATTCCGCCCGATGTCTTACTCATTGCCCTTTGCGTTGGGCAATCCAGGCGAGCCTTTCGCTTTGCCGCCCTTTGCGGACTTGGGTCTGTTCTGGGTGGCATGGCAGGCTATAGCATCGGCTTCTTTGCCTTTGAAACCGTCGGCGAACCACTGCTAAATCTCTACGATCGCGATCGCCATGTGTTTGATCAAATTCAAAACTTGTACGATACCTGGGGTTTTTGGGGCGTTTTGGCAGCGGCAGTGACGCCCATTCCTTACAAAGTCTTCACGATCGCTTCTGGTGTGTTCAAGTTCAGCTTTTGGCAGTTTGTGGTGGCATCATTTCTGGGACGCAACCTCCGCTTTTTCGTTGTGGCTGGCTTAATCTTCTGGGGCGGCGATCGACTCAAAAACTGGATCGAAAAGTACTTCGATTGGGTGGCGTGGGGCTTTCTTGCCGTCTTGATTTTTGGGTTTGTCGTACTTAAAGGGATTTAAATTGGGACTGACACGATGACAGTGCCGCAAACCGAAAAACAAAAGATGCTGGCAGGAGAACTCTATCTTGCCAGTGACCCAGAACTCAGTGCAGAGCACAAACGGGCATGTCATCTGCTGCATACTTACAATCAAACGACTGAAGCAGAGCAGGCAACCCGCCATGAAATTCTGCGATCGCTACTCGGTGAGGTTGGTGAAAAGCCGCAAATTGTGCCACCGTTTCACTGCGACTATGGCAGCCACATTATTTTGGGCGATCGCTTCTACATGAACTACGGCGGCGTTATTCTCGACTGCAACACCGTTCACATTGGCAATGATGTGCTCTGCGCGCCCTATGTGCAAATCTATACCGCCTACCATCCCACCGATCCAACTGTGCGGTTAACGGGACGTGAACTTGCAGCGCCGATCCGCATTGGCAATAATGTTTGGCTGGGCGGTGGTGCCATTATTTGCCCCGGTGTCACCATCGGCGACAACACCACGATCGGAGCCGGAAGCGTTGTGGTCAGCGATATGCCAGCTAATGTCGTGGCGGTGGGAAATCCCTGCCGAGTCATGCGATCGGCATCTGCTTAGGGGCTTCTATAGCCCAAAAACAAGTTTCAGATGACAACACTTCGTCACGAAATAACGCTAGATGCCTTTCGTTGAGTGGTATTTTCTCAAGACGACCGCTTTGAGCACATTCTCACCGTCCTCTGAATGTAGTGAGTTTTCAGTAGGAAGCTTGAAGTCTCTTTGGGTGCTTACCTCACTGAGACTAGAACGCGGAGACTAGAACCCGCTCTTGCAACGCATTGCCCTTTAAAGAGTTGTGAGCTGTTTTAGCAGAAAAGCGTGATGTCGTCGATGAAACAAAATTCTTAGGGCTTGCTTGTGTCTCTGCTACTGCTGTCTGTGACGGGCTAGTAGACCGCATACATATCCAAAGGGCATAACCATGCAATGACCAGGTGGTAACGACTCGGATGCCTCGCTCGGCTAGTGCCCAACCCAGGGAATAAGCTTTAGGACGCTGGTCAACCCCAAAGGTGCGTACCTGCCGGAATAATTCGTTTGAGCAACGCATACCATTTTGAAGGTTGTCTTTTGCCCAGAACTTGAAGAATGAAACTAGTTTTTCGTTGACCAGTAATGGTTCCATCGTTGTAGCTCATCATAAGCGTTTACTGATTCAGGAAGGCGCGCCTTTTGTGTGGAGAGCTAACCAACGGCTGAACTACTTTGAATCTAAAGCTAAAAGGTGAGGAACCAGGAAAGA
>JBBSHC010000620.1:0-3106 GCA_038253425.1 Leptolyngbyales cyanobacterium
AGTTTGACCCCTTCTGACGCGCTTTTGTACCCCTTGAGCGCGGTTCTTACCGCAGCTTCCTCTGCTGTCCTACCGAACGGGGGTAGTCTGTCTGCCTCGAACATGGCTCATGAATAATGCAGGCTAGAGCCGCAGAAGGACTGCGCGATCAAGCGCCCACAGGAGCTCAGCCAAGTTCTATCGACCCTCGAGCAAATGCAATCAGAATTCAACGGTGCTCAGTTGGGTATTAAGAAGATTTCGATGGCGGATCTCATCGTCCTCGGTGGCTGCGCTGCGGTTGAGAAAGCGGCGCAGGATGCTGGGGTCAACGTTAGTGTTCCATTTACCCCGGGGCGGATGGATACGACTCAGGAGCTGACCGATGTCGAAAGCTTCGAATGGCTGAAGCCGGTCTCGGACGGTTTCCGTAACTACCACAACGATGCTGTTGGCTACAAGGTGAAGCCGGAGCGTCTCTTCCTCGATCGCGCCCAGTTGCTCACCCTGACCGCGCCTGAGTGATCCCAATTCTCGTCGGCGGGCTTCGTGCCCTCGACCAGAATTGGGACCACTCAAAGCACGGCATCTTTACCGATCGGTCCGGCGTCTTGACCAACGACTTCTTCCGCGTCCTGACCAGCATGGACTACGAGTGGAAGCCGGCTGATGCAAACGAAATGACCTTCAGCATTGACGATCGCAAAACGGGCGAAACGAAGTTCACGGCGGTCCGCTGCGATCTCATCTTCGGTTCAAATGCGGAACTGCGTCAGGTTGCTGAGGTCTACGGCGCTGATGACGGTCATGAGCGGATGGTTAAGGATTTCGTCGCAGCTTGGGGCAAGGTGATGATGCTCGATCGCTTCGACGTTCGCTAGTCTGACTGAGAACCTTTAGGGTTTCTAAGCATAGCTGTAGCGACCTGCAATCATCAACCGTCAAACCTGCAATCAAGACATTCTTCAGCCAGAATTAGTTGCAACTATCATTGCACGTCAACCAGGATTAACTGCAACTGACGGCAGGCAAGAAAAGGGTCGTTTTCTTGCCTGCTCTTATGTCTACGACGCCTTTGTATAGCAGACGAGAAATTTCGGTCGCTAGGGCTGAAACTCCTACAGAGTAAAACTTTTGGCAACTGCCTTGATTAGACACTTAAATGGTTGAACTGTCCCACCATGGGCTGTAAACGGGACAGTTGTTCTTAACGACCATTTTGTCCCCATTGCTATACAAAGGCGGTGTACGAAAAGTAAAGCGGAGACCAGGTCGCTCACCTTGCGCCCTCAAGCCGAACATGAAGCGATCCAAGCAGTCAGGCAAGTACAACTAACAGAGGAGTGGAAGGCTCGATACAATGTACGTGCAGGCATTGAAGGTACGCTCTCACAAGGTATCCGTGTCTTTAGTACGAGACGAACGCGCTCGATCGGGTTGACCAAACACACTTACAGCCTCTGTTGACAGCAGCAGCGATGAACGTTGTACGGCTAACGCATTGGCTGGACGGTATTCCTCGTGCCAAGACTCAAACCTCTCGCTTTGCAGCCCTTAATCCTGCCACGTAGGCACTCCTACGACTTCGCCAACAGTACCCGTTACTACTCATACCTGTTAGATGGTACTTAACTTATCAGCGCAGTGCCGTTAGTTTGTTTGCAAAGCTGATGTATGATGCGCTTCTAAAGCGGCTGTCCCACGCTCAGAGGCACGGATTTCACGATCGTCGATCGTTGGCTCCTTCGTATAAACAGAGCTGAGCAGCACGTTCAGAACCTCACCCTCATCAGCTAAGCGAATGGCACGATGAGTAATCAATTCGCCAACGTTAAGGATGACGTTGTCCTGCGGGTCGAGAATGACACGGGTAACAGGACGACCCAGCGCTTGCTCAATCCGCTGTTGCTTGATGGCACGGGCACTACGTCCCTGGAGCTCCTGAGCCTTTTCTTGCAAAGTTTGCCAGAAATCGTTCAAGTTTTCTTGCGCCAGAGCGGTGCGATCGCGCAATTGCGATCGTCCCTCTAACCAGGCTTCATCAGCGCTAGAGCGTACTGCGTCGGCTGGTGCTAACCCTACAGCATGAAGCAAAGCAGTTTCCTGACCATAGGTTTGAGCCTCATAGATCACCGCCTCAGTGACGATCTGCCCAGGAGCCGCAATGATAAACCCTTCTGCTGTTTGCACCATGCGCGACGCCCGACGACCTTTTGCCTGATCAACAGCACTGCGAGCTGCCAGACCGCTCACCGACTGCCGGATGGTTTCAGTCGCGTTTTGAGTTGCGTCCTGGATGCGCTCGCTAACCATAGTTGCTGTTTGCTGCACATTGCGGCTAAGAGGCTCTGTGACACTACCTCCTGCTGCGCTATAGAGTGTATCGAGTAGACCAAGTTGTTCTGCTCGCTCAACCAGTTCAGGCGTCACTTCTTGACCCTGTAGCGCCAGGATCGTGTTGTCTGTAGTGAAAAGGTCTTTCTCCGTGCGGCGACCAATGACAAACAGGCGCTGTTCAGCCGGATCGACGAGTTTATTCGTTACGGTAGCGGTGGCATCGCGATCGAAGTCCCGGAACTTGCTGCCAGCCTGCTGCAACCGACCATTCGTAGTTTCACCTGCTGTCTGTAGCGCCGCACTGGTCGCCTGTCCAGCCTCCTGAAGCCGCGTATGAGTCACTTCTGCCGTCTCTTGAAGTTTGCGATTAGCGGCATCTGCTGTTTCTTGCAGTGTTCGACCTGCTGTATTAGCCGATTCTTGCAGCCGATCGCCAACAGCTTGCGCACCGCCCTTAATGCCACCCACTTGTTCACGCATCAATACAGCGGTTTCAGACGGAACAAAGGCAACATCGTGTCCAATCTTTAGCGTTTTAGGGGCTGGTACGAACGCTCGACCAGAATACACATCAGAGAACAACCCACCAGAAGATTCGTAGCCCGCAATCTTACCAGAACGATTGTCAAAAAATAAATCGACCAACGTACCGAGATCAAGTCCATCCGTCGTCAAAATCTTGGTGCCCTTAAGGACATTGTCGTGCCGCAAAATTGCTTTGATTTCAGGATGCTTGTGCGCTGAAGAAACCGATTCTTTAGAGTTAACCACAATCGCATCGGTACCGATC
>JBBSHC010000621.1:0-3104 GCA_038253425.1 Leptolyngbyales cyanobacterium
AGCGTTGACCAGTACGATTATTCTACTTTTGGGTTAAGTTGATAATACCCTAAAGAGCATTGTAAGAGATTATTTCTGCTAAGACTAAAATCAGCATGGTATTCTTTTGGTCTTCTGGGGATTGGGCGATCGAGTACCATAGAAGCAACATCCATTGCCCCTTCAGCGCGACCCATGACTCCAGCCACTAATCGAGTTTATTGGACAACCGAAGACTTGAAGCTACTGCCAGAAAGCAGCAGTCGCTACGAAATTATTGATGGACATTTGCTCATGACGCGTGCTCCCCACTGGAAACACCAAAAAGCGATCGTTAAGGCTTCCCGCATTCTCGACACCTGGGCAGAGGCGAGTCAATTGGGGGAAACAGTGGCAACACCCGGTGTTATCTTTGATGATGCGGATAACGTGATTCCTGATGTGGTCTGGATTAGTCACGATCGGATGGCAGCAGGAGTGGACGACGAGGGGCATTTCACCATTGCACCAGAACTGATCGTGGAAGTGCTATCGCCTGGAACGCAAAATGAGCGCCGTGACCGTGAAACCAAACTTAAGCTTTATGCCGAACGTGGCGTACAAGAGTATTGGATTCTCGATTGGCGCACTCAGCAACTAGAAGTGTACCGTCGTCAGGATGCACTCCTAAAGCTGGTTTCGACGCTCTTTGTTCAAGATATGTTAACCTCGCCGCTCCTGCCAGACTTTAGCTGCGTGGTCGCTGAGTTCTTTCGTTAGCTCAGATCTTGCCACTCAGCGAAAAACGGGGTTTTCCATCAGGCTCTCTCACCCCTCAAGGAAACGTGATGCAAATGGCTGATCATGACAGCAGCGTTGAGCGCATCTTACTTAACCTCGACGATCAGCGCTGCGAAGCATTATTAAACGGCGATGCTACGACCATCAACGCTCTCTTTGCCGATGAGTTGATGTATGTCCATTCCTCGGCGATCGTCGATACCAAAACCAGCTATCTCCAGTCTTTCCGCACTGGCGCGATGATGTATCAAATCATTGAACTGCGCGATCGGCAGGTGCAAATGGTCGATCATCTTGACTGGCATGGCTCACATGCGCGTCGTGGTTAACGCCATACCCCGAATGGTCAATACTCGCTACACCACAGCCTGGATCAACCGGGCACAAACATGGTAAATGGTTGTCTTTGCCTCCACCCCCTTACCCGATTGATATCTCGATCCTGAGATCCACAGTCGATCGATTTGTCGTTAACCAAAAGCCTACGAATAGAGTAGCTTCAGCTAACAGCCGACCCTTCAGGAAACAATCTACAGCCGCCAGTTTCAACTCAAAACTCAAAACTCAAGACCCATGCCCCTAAACAATCAAGCCATCCTGCACCCGAATGACCCGTTGAGTTTGCGCTGCCACTTCCGGATCGTGCGTCACCACTACGATCGTCATGCCTTGCTGATGCAACTCCGCCAACAAAGCCATCACCGCTTGAGATGTCTCCGTATCCAGCGCACCTGTCGGTTCATCTGCCAGTACCAGAGCGGGACGATTGACCAGAGCACGGGCGATCGCGACTCGTTGCTGCTGTCCTCCTGAAAGTTGACTGGGACGATGGTTCAAATGATTCGCCAGTCCGACTCGCACCAGGGCTTCCATTGCCTGCTGGCGACGTTTGGGCTTTGGTATATTAGCATACACCATCGGCAACATGACATTTTCTAGCGCGGTCGATCGCGGCAGCAAATTGAATTGTTGAAACACAAAGCCAAGCCGCTGATTGCGAAGATAAGCCAGTTCATCATTGCCAAAGGTCGTCAGGTTTCTGCTTTCCAGCATGTAATGACCAGCCGTAGGACGATCGAGACAGCCAATCAGATTCATCAGGGTTGATTTGCCCGAACCCGATGCACCCATCAATGCCACATATTCACCTGCTTCCACGGTTAAATCAATCTGCTTCAGCACAGGAACATCAACTTCACCCAGTCGATAAATTTTCTGAATATCTTCCATCCAAATCATGGTTGCCATGTTGAGTTGTCCTTCTAGTGAGTAGTTTGTTGCTACCTCCCCTGCCCCCTACTTTCTCTGCCTGCCCCTGCCCTACGCCCTAATCACTCCTCAACGCAGCGATCGGGTCTAAGCGTGCCGCACTCCGCGCCGGAATCACCCCCGCTAACAATCCGACTACAAACGACAAGCCAAAGCTACCGACCACTGACCACAGCAACACGACAAAGGGAAGCTGGAGCACCGTGGCTGCGCCGAAGGCAATACCAATCCCTACACTGATGCCAATGCCACCACCCACTGTAGAAATAACAATGGATTCAGCTAAAAATTGGTAGAGAATCGCGGCGTTGGTTGCGCCAACCGCCTTACGCACCCCAATTTCGCGGGTACGCTCCACCACCGAAACCAACATAATATTCGCGATGCCAATGCCCCCAACGAGGAGTGAAATGCTGGCGATCGCCACCACCATCACCGTAAATAATCCCACCACCGTCGTCAATGTATTCGCCACATCCGTCTGGTTCCGAATGCTGAAATCATCTACCTGCGTGGGTGAGAGATTGTGCCGCAGCCGCAGCAAATTGGTGACAACGGTCTCGGTGGTTTTTAACTGTTCCTGCTGGCGGGTTTTCACATACATACCATTGACCGCCATGCCCTCGATCGCATTGTTACCCACAATGCGCGCCGACATATTTGTAAGCGGAATAAACACTTGATCATCCCGATCCATCGAGCCTTCCGATCCTTTTTGCTCAAAGACACCAATGATTTCGTAATGATTGCCTTGAATCCGTAACGGTTGCCCGATCGCGGTGCCGCCACTGCCAAAGAGTTTGTCGCGCACTGTGGGTCCAAGAATGGCAACGGGTTGAGCCGTATCCATGTCCTCCTGGGCAAAAAACCGTCCCTGGGTTAATTGCGTATTGCGGGTTTCCAAATAATTCAAATCAATCCCGACAATATTGGTGGAATGATTTTGTTGACCCGATACGACCTGCCCTGGACGTTGCAGGTAAGCAGAGGACTTTTGTACATCGGGTGCTTGAGCCTGAATTGCTTTTGCATCGTCCCAGGTAAGCGTAGAGCTAGACCCCACGCCCTGACTAATG
>JBBSHC010000622.1:0-3102 GCA_038253425.1 Leptolyngbyales cyanobacterium
CGCATATGGGCGATCGCTTGGGTAAATTGTGCCTCACTGACACAGGGCTGTTTCGCCGCGAGATGCAAGTGCTCAGTACGTGTGTTTCACAGGGTTATGCGATCGCTTGTGTGATTGGGGGTGGCTATGCGGACGATATGCAGGCACTGGTTTACCGTCATTCCTTACTGCATCGGGCTGCCAGCGAGGTTTACCGCTACTACCGTTTGTGAAAGGACGGTTCACAGGCGCAACAACCTACCAGTCAATCGGTTGGCGATCGCGGAAAAACCCTCCCGTTGGTCCACCGTCGGGTAGCGTAGCCAGCCAGATCATGGTATCGATGCCCTGCTCAATGGAACGAGGGGCACCCGCTCCGCCCATGTCTGTTTTGACCCATCCTGGACACATCGTATTCACCAGAATGTTGGTACCGCCTAACTCACTGGCAAAGATGCGGGTGATGGCATTCAGAGCAGTTTTAGACGTACGGTACCCGGCATAGCCGCCCTCCATGTCGTGAAGCTGACCCATCCCGCTAGAGACATTTACAATGCGTCCGTAGCCGTGCGTTTGCATCAGCGGCACCAATGCCTGCATGAGTTGAAAGGGACCGAATGTATTGGTTTCCATGACCTGCCGCAAGGCATCGACACTGGTTTTAAGAGCACTTTCTGACGGGCTTTCGCCTGTGCCGATAATGCCTGCATTGTTTACCAACACATCCAGACGGCCCCATTGCTGTTGGATCAATTGACGCAGTTGCTCAATACTGGCGGCACTGGCAACATCTAGTTCAGAAGCGAGCACATCCAACCCTTCCGCTTTGAGCGCCTCAGTTGCAGCCTCTCCCTTAGCACGATCGCGGCTAGTGAGAATGACCCGCATCCCCTGCTTTGCTAGTTGGCGCACTAGCTCAAACCCCATGCCCCTGTTCGCACCCGTAACCACCGCAATCTTTTTTTCATCCGGCATGGTTGCACATCTCAACACAAAGTTACGTTCATGCTAGAGCAGACTCAGCCATCAACTCAACTGCACCACAGGCTGATCATCAATCAACGTTTGCAGCGCCAACAAATCTTCAACCGTAATGCGGAGAAAGCGTTGATCATCCACCCGAAACAGGACTTTGATGCGATCGCTGCCTGGATTTCCCGGTGGCTCCAGTTTGGCAATGTTGCGGGCACCCTCGCGATCGTTCAGTGATTGCACCTGCTGGCTGCTGCGAGTGCGGCGGGTAATCAAGCGATCGCCATCAAAATAAACCTCCGTTTGAGCCGTGTCGGTACCCAATTCACCAATAATCAACTCAATGCTGGGCTGATTTTCTAATGACGCACCCAGAAATAGCTCCACCGGGTCGCCCATCGGGTAGGGTTGCCCTGACTGAATGAGTGGATGCCAGTTGTGGCAGTTATTACGGCGATCCCAATAGCGAACTCCGTAGCCATGATAAAGAAAGTCTTTTAGCTCGATGCCCTGGCTCAGTTGGAGGGCACCTTGCGCGATCGCTTCAAACGGTTTTTCACAGCGCACTTTGCTCGCGTCAAAGTACTGTTTGATCCAGCTTTGCACCGCTGGAATTTGTGCCGTACCGCCAACCAGCAAGACCGCATCAATGTCGGCAAGTTCCAGCCCCTGACGCCGTGCCTGCTGCGCCACTTGAGCCATACAGTCGTCCAGTCGCTCAAAAAACTGATGCTGCCTCAAAATATCTTCAAGCTGATCACGGCTGAGTTGTAGCTCGTAGCTCTCAAATGTTTCGTCGTCGAAATACACTTCTTGCGCCTGCATTTGGAGCGAAAGCTGAATCTTGAGCCGCTCTGCCAGCCGTAGAGTCAACGGCGATACTGCCAATGCTTGAATTTCGGCAAAGTAATCAACTAACCAATTGTCAATGTCGGAGCCACCCAAATTTTGCCCCGCTTTCGCCAGCACTCTCGCCGTTCTGGACGCCTGCCCCGACTGCTCAGCAAACGACTTTTGACCCCACTTAAGAATAAAGCCCAACGGTTTTGACTGCGCCTGGGTTGTATCTAAGCGCACCAGCGACAAATCCAGCGTACCGCCGCCAAAGTCAAGCACCAGAAGCACTTCACGGTCTGCCAAGCCATAGCCCAACGCCGCAGCGGTCGGTTCATCCAGCAACCGTACCTGTTCGATTTGCAAGGAGGTACAGACTCGCCCTAACCATAGACGGTAGGCTTCAAAGCTATCGACTGGCACCGTGAAGACGATCGATTCTCCGGCTTCGGGATTGGTGGTTTTAAGCTGCTGCACGATCGCGCTCAGAAACCACTGCCCCACTTGCTCAAAGCTGAGGGTGCGTCCATCTAAAGCTGGCAAAAAGCCCTGGACGCTAGAGCCAATGCCCCGTTTGAAGTTACGAAAAAAGCGGGGATCGGTTGCCAGATCAAGAGCACGATCGCGGACTGCTTGACCCACTACCACCGTTCCCTGGCTGGCGTCTTCCACATAAAGCAAACTCGGAATCAGCGGCGGATTTTGCCCAGAGCGATCGGTCATTCCTGCTACGGTCAGCGTTTCCGGTTGCTGAGTTACCCGGTTCCAACGGGCAATAACGGTATTACTCGTCCCAAAATCGATCGCGATGCCCATGCCGTCTCAACTAAGCTCAACTGCGTCTCTCTTTTAAGACAATAGCAAGGAGTGAGGCGTAGGGTATGGGGAATCAGGTGTGCGAG
This sequence comes from Leptolyngbyales cyanobacterium, assembly GCA_038253425.1. Lineage (GTDB taxonomy): Bacteria > Cyanobacteriota > Cyanobacteriia > Leptolyngbyales > Leptolyngbyaceae > Stenomitos. Next base: position 2,688 of record JBBSHC010000622.1, read on the forward strand.
ATCGAGAGATTAACGCGAAAAGAAGACATCATCGTTAGTACAATCCAACTACTCTTCTGGAAATAACGCCCATTCATGCGCCGTGATTCCATTTTTTATCGCATCTTCAAGCAATCACCCACCTTACTTGAGCACCAATCTGCAATCTACTCTGTAACATCCTATGAATCACGTCAGGTTGCACTTCACAGTTTCTTACAATGAATGCAGCACACGATACCAGAGTTCCGAACCAGCATGGTCAAGACTGTTGCCGATGTTATGACGCGTGACCCGATCACCGTGACCCCCGACACGCCACTCACAGAAGTTATTCGCACGATCGCCGAGCGGCGCATTAGCGGTCTTCCAGTGGTTGATGAAGCGGGTACATTAGTTGGGGTCATTTCTGAAACTGACCTGATGTGGCGAGAAA
>JBBSHC010000623.1:0-3098 GCA_038253425.1 Leptolyngbyales cyanobacterium
TGGCGATCGCGCTCAAAAATGGTGGTGCTGATGCTTTGCTGATTGCGAGCAACCCGCTATCGACTCAGGACGATGTTGCCGCAAGTCTAGTTGCAGACTATGGCATTCCTGTCTTTGCCCAAAGAGGTGAAGACAGTGCGACCTATCAGCGTCACGTGCAAATCGCGCTCGACCATAAGCCCAACATTATTGTGGACGATGGTTGCGATGTTGTGGCAACGATGGTGCAAGAGCGCCAGCATCAGCTTGCCGACCTGATTGGCACCACAGAAGAAACGACCACTGGCATTGTGCGGTTGCGCGCCATGTTTAAGGCAGGTGTGCTGACGTTTCCAGCGGTTAACGTCAATGATGCTGACACCAAGCACTTCTTTGACAATCGTTATGGCACAGGGCAATCAACCCTGGATGGCATTATCCGTGCAACCAACATCCTCTTGGCAGGGAAGACGATTGTTGTAGCTGGCTATGGCTGGTGTGGTAAGGGAACAGCGCTACGGGCACGTGGCATGGGTGGCAATATCATCGTGACGGAGATTGACTCGGTGCGAGCGATCGAAGCAGTTATGGATGGCTTCCGCGTGTTGCCAATGGCAGAAGCAGCGGCTCAAGGCGATATCTTTATTACCGTCACTGGTAATAAGCATGTGATTCGGGCAGAGCATTTTGATGTGATGAAAGACGGCGCAATCGTCTGCAATTCGGGTCACTTTGACATTGAAATTGACCTCAAAGCACTGGGCGCTCAGGCAACTGAAGTGAAAGAGGTTCGCAACTTCACACAACAGTATCGCCTCAAGAGCGGTAAGTCGGTCATCGTTTTGGGCGAAGGTCGCTTGATTAACCTGGCTGCTGCCGAAGGGCACCCCAGTGCGGTGATGGATATGAGCTTTGCAAACCAGGCACTTGCTTGCGAATATCTAGTGACCAATAAAGGTAAGCTGGAACCAGGTATCCATTCCATCCCAGTGGAAGCAGACAAAGAAATTGCTCGCTTAAAGCTTCAGGCGATGGGCATTGCGATCGATACCCTCACCTCTGAACAGGTGCAATACATCAACTCCTGGACTTCAGGCACCTAATACGCCTAGCTAGACAGCATGATTACGCGGTCTAGCAATTTTCTTCTCTAAAGAACTAATAGCAGGAGCGGAACCATTGCGCCCCTGCTTTTTTGTCGCTACTACCACTGGAAGGGTGCATGGTAAAGCGATCGCGCTGATCAATCTTCTGATGCTTTCTGGGATAGTGGCGATCGTGCAACAGCAAACGGAGCGATCGGTCTTTGACCAATACCGTTAAAAACTGTTACTGCATAACTTGAAACCGCGACCAGTGAAAAGCCTCTAGCAAGGGGTCAGATTGTTGCTGCCAGATGCGATCGGCGATCAGTTGCGCTGTGATAGGTGCCAGCAAAATACCGTTGCGATAGTGACCCGTTGCAAGCGTCAGGTTGGCATAGGGGCTGCTGCCCAAAATTGGCAGCTCATCCGGTGTTGCAGGTCGAAAGCCCCACCAAAGTTCTTGCAGGGGAAAGTGAGCCAGAGCAGGATACAGCCGCACAGCGCGAGACAACAGTGCCTGCACTCCTACAGGCGTATTGTGAGGTGTAAAACCAACCGCCTCACTGGTTGCGCCGATCACAATGCGTCCATCTTGCCGGGGCACAATGTAAATCTCGCTGCCAAATAAGACCGTGTGTAGCGGCAGATCATGCCCTGCGCCTTCAGGCACCCGTACAGACACCATTTGTCCCTTTTTGGGATAGACCGGAAGCGCCAGCACCTCCTGAGACCACGCACCCGTTGCCAGCACATAGTGATCTGCCTGTAACGATCCTGCCGTCGTTTGCACTGCAATTACCTGGTCGTTTTGGCGACGAATCTGCTGCACTGTCACGCCTTCCTTCAGGTCAACGCCAGCATCACGAGCGGCTGACCACAGCGCGTTTACTAACAAGCGATTATCCACTTGAGCATCCTGGGGATACCACCAACCGCCAACCACTTCCTGACTTAAACCCGATTGGTGCTGGTGCATTGCAGAGCGATCGAGCCAGGAGGAAGTCGGGAGTCGGGAATAGGGAATAGGGAGTGGGTCCTGCTTTCTGTCCTCAACTGCTGGCTGCTGACCACTGACCACCGACTCTTTTTCATAAACTGGCGCTAGAATACCACATGCCCAGTAGCCTGTCGATCGCCCAGTCATGGCTTCTAGCTTTTGCGTCCAGTCTGGATAGAGCGATCGACTCCTCAGGCACAACTCCAGCATTGCACCTGGCAGGATCTTTTCGGCTTGAGGAGCCAGCATACCCGCAGCAGCATGACTGGCAGCCTGGGCAAAGTCGCGGGTGAGAACGGTAACAGTTGCCCCTCGAAGGCGTAATTCGAGGGCGATCGCTAGACCAATGACGCCGCCACCGATAACGAGAACATCAGACACGAGTAAAATTCTGCTTGATGACTAAGGAAATTTCTAAACGGTTTGATACTCAATGGTGAGTGTCGCGAGAACGTCAGTAGACCTAAACATCAGTTTGTGTATGAGAGCGTTTAGTTAGAGTAGACAGAACTCTAAATCACCCTTCACCAGCTACGGATGACATTTGCAGGCGGATCATCGGCTGACTGTTGACCTGACTGTTGACCAGGCGGCAGTGGGGTCGTAGATAAATTTTGTTGGACTGTTGATGTGCTAGAAGACTGTCCAGTCGTGGCAGTTCCGGTCTTGGCAGCAGTACTGAACCCTGTGCTGCGGGTAGCAGGCGCACCACTATCGAGCCGATTGGCAACGTTGCGCGAAAAGAATGAAGAGTTAGTCATTCTCAACCCAAACAACACTGCAAATAAGATTAAAACTGCCATTACCAAGCGGTTCATAGAAGTTTCCCTAGATTCAAACGCTCACTTAGACACATTGCTTAACTCTTGATGGGTGTGCCCGCGATCGCCAGCGACATCTTTGTCCCCTGGCAAATCACCCTAAAATCGAACCTCAACCTGGTTGATTTGCCGACCATACAACCCGATCGCCCTGCCCCCAAAAACCATCGTATTTCGTCACCGTTACATCACCCAAAACTTTAGTTTGGCAAGACA
>JBBSHC010000624.1:0-3086 GCA_038253425.1 Leptolyngbyales cyanobacterium
GTTTGTGATGAGTTGGCGCGGACTGACTCACCATCCTTTGACCTTAAGTGATGATGAATTTGATGAAGTTCAGTCGCTATCAATGCTCATCAAGGCAGGCTTCTCTAGCGGCATTGCCTTTTATCACATTTTGAAACTGATTATATGCTTCACCTACGAGCAGTATGAAGACGCACAAAAGGCGGCGGTGCAAGCCTCTGAACATCTAGGAACCATTCTGTCACTGCCGATCGAAGCCAATTATGTGCTGCATCAGGCGTTGACGTTAGCGGCACTGTATCCCACCGCATCTGAGGCAGAGCAAGCTCAGCTTTTAACTACACTTAACCAGCGGCAGCAGCAACTTCAATATTGGGCCGATCACTGTGCGGCAAACTTCTTACATAAAGCGCTCTTAGTGAGGGCTGAAATCGCCCGTATTGAAGGGCAGGATATGGTAGTGATGCGGCTGTATGAGGAATCGATCCGTTCGGCGCGAGAACATGGCTTTGTGCAGTATGAAGCGTTGGCAAACGAACTGGCAGCGAAGTTTTACCTCGCCAGAGACTTTGAAGCGATCGCTAAAACCTACCTCCAGGAGGCAAAAAATGCCTACCAACGATGGGGCGCGATCGGTAAAGTCAACCACTTACGCGAACGCTATCCAACCCTCTTACCACAAGCGGCGATCGCTGCCAATCCCACCTTTTTGGGCACCAGCGAACAACTCGATTTGCTTTCAGTGGTGAAAGCATCGCAAACTATCTCCAGCGAAATTGTGCGCCCGCAGCTATTGCAGACCTTAATGCAAATTGTGATTGAACAGGCAGGAGCAGACACCAGTTACTTGCTGCTGTGTCACGATCACGACCTGGTGATTGAAGCTGAAGCAAAGGTCAATCAAGAGCAGCTTGAAGTTTCGCCAGTCAGTGCTTCTACTAAAACTGCTGACATTGCCCCTCAATCAATGCTGAACTATGTGCAACGGACTCAAGAAGCAATCATTTTAGACCCCTCTACTAAACAAAGTCTGTTTTTTGAAGACGAATACTTACTCAACAAACAGCCAAAATCAGCGCTGTGTTTGCCGATCGTTCGTCAGGCAACCTTAATTGGGCTTCTCTATTTAGAAAACAACTTCCTCAGCGGAGCCTTCACCTATGAGAAATTGGCAATTTTGGATGTTTTGACGGCTCAAATTGCTATTTCCCTCGAAAATGCCCGACTCTATCAAACGCTAGAAGACAGTCAGGAGCGACTCAACCTGGCATTGCAATCTGGAAAAATCGGCACCTGGATGTGGGATATTAGCAATGACAAAATTGACTGGGATCAGCAAGTCTATCGTCTCTTGGGAGTAACGCCTGAAACATTTAGCGGTTCTCTGGAAGCGGTGCTGGCCCGTCTTCATCCCGATGATGTTGCACCACACAATCAGTCCATCGAACGAGCGATCGCTGAAGGTGTAGAACATAACTCAGAATTTCGTGTGCGTTGGGAGGATGGCAGTCTGCATCACATTGCCGCGCGAGGACGGGCAATTTTTAATGAAGCAGGAGTCGCCATCCGTATGAGTGGGATTGTGTTTGACATCAGCGATCGTAAACAAGCGGAAGCGCAACGGCTACAACTCGCGCAAGCGCAAGCCGCCAGAACTGAAGCCGAAAAAGCAAATCGTATCAAAGATGAATTTTTGGCAGTGCTGTCCCATGAGTTGCGATCGCCTCTCAACCCGATCTTGGGTTGGGCAAAACTCCTGCAAACCCGCGAGTTTGACGAGCCAACTAAAAAGCGTGCTTTAGAAACAATCGAGCGCAACGCCAAGCTGCAAGCTCAACTGATTGAAGATTTATTGGATGTCTCGCGCATCTTGAGCGGTAAACTGCTGCTGAACACGGCTTCGGTCAACCTGGTCACGATCATTCAAGCAGCGATCGAAACCGTTCGATTGGCAGCTGAAGCGAAGGAAATTGCCATTCAAACCGTGTTTACGCCAGCAGTTGGACCGATTTTGGGGGACGCGGCTCGTCTTCAGCAGATTCTTTGGAATCTACTATCGAATGCGGTCAAGTTCACACCCAACGGCGGGCAAGTCGTCATCCGTTTGGAGCAAGTGGGTATGGAAGTGCAAATTCAGGTAAGCGACACTGGTAAGGGTATTACCCCAGAGTTTTTACCGCACATCTTTGAGTATTTCCGGCAGGAGGACAGCAAAACGACTCGCAGCTTTGGCGGGCTGGGACTTGGACTCGCGATCGTTCGCTATCTTACAGAGCTACATTGCGGCACGGTTCAAGCTGAGAGTGCAGGCGAAGGGCAAGGTGTCACTTTTACCGTGAAGCTGCCACTGCTGAAAACTGAAGCCAGAGAAACATGGGCTGAACCCATGCTTGCAGTGTCTCCATCCCTTGCGCCACTCTTTAAGATTCGAGTGCTGGTGGTGGATGATGAAGCAGACACTCGCGCATTAACGACGTTTGTTTTAGAACAAGCAGGCGCGATCGTCACTGCTGTACCATCGGCCTTGGCGGCATTGGACGTGTTAACGCAGTTTCAACCGGATGTCTTAGTCAGTGATATTGGGATGCCAGAGATGGATGGCTATGCTTTGATACGGCAAATCCGACAGCTTCCAGAGCCAGTGAAATTGATTCCAGCCGTTGCCCTCACTGCCTATGCTGGCGAAGTGGACCAGCAGCAGGCGATCGCTGCCGGTTTCCAAATCCACCTATCCAAACCGATTGAGCCAGAGGCCATCATTGCAGGGATTGCCCGTTTACTGAAGCGGTGAGGGTGCCCGTAGAATGAGCCTTTTGAGTCAAGCCTTGCCTCATTCACTGTCTCAAACGCAAGCAGGCATGACTAAAGGCTCGGATGACTGCGGTAAATTGCTGGTGGCGCTCCATGAGTGCCATATGTCCTCCGGGAGACAGTACAACCAGGGGGTTGAGTAGCAACGGATGTTGTTGGCGAATGTACTACATCTTCCCTTGCAAGCGTGCTACAAGGCGGGATGGGTAACGAAAGATCAAGCGCTTCAGCGTTTGTCACTTTTCTGTAATCCTGCTTGTAGCACATTCGCCAACGGTATCAGCAACGGAACAGAA
>JBBSHC010000625.1:0-3078 GCA_038253425.1 Leptolyngbyales cyanobacterium
ATCGACGGTTGCGATCGTTCAGTGCTCAAGGCTGGCAGTGCTGTAGCGGCTTCAGAGCTAGATCTACTACCGCTGGAGTCGAGTGAACGCGTTTGCAGCGTGGGTAGCTGACCGGGGGGATCGGTTGCAGGCGACTCACGTGCATCGAAAAAGGGAGATTCTTGAAACGGCGATTGCCAATCGAAGACGCTTGAACGATCGGTGGAGCGAAACACAGCAGGATCCAGCACTGTGAACGATCTCGCCCCTAGCGGCGTCAGAAACCTGGGTTGCAACAGCGATTGTCCTAACGGTACCGACGACAGCAACGGCTGCTGAATACCCAGGGGTCTTTCCTCTGGAGGCAGAGAAAACGTCATGGAGGGGTCTGGGACGGTCATAGATCACAGGGGGGAGACATGGCTGGACAAACTCTACTCTGAATCTGGGTAGTAGCCCTGGGGATCACGCTTCAGTTCGTTATGTTTTGCGCCGCCACTCTGAAGGGCAGGTGTTTTCTCACCCGGCTGCTTATGTTTTACCCGTAGCCCCTCGTAAGCCAGTACCAATTCTTCTAGCGCGACCGTGTTTGAATCTGCCTTGAGGGGTGGGGTTTTCCAGCCGACGGGCACTGCTCCTAGCAAGCTCCAAACTTGTATTGTTTCGCCAGCCTGGTTAAACACCAGGATGTTAACATCGCGGCGGCGGGTTTTGCCTGCTATGAGCGATTGATGAATCCAATGCCAAAACTCTGGATCTTCGGTAATACCCCGCTTCAGCGTCAGATCCCCAAACTTCGCGTGCTTGAGAAAGATGCGCTGCTGGTTGTTGACCCCGCCTTCCTGATACACCTCTTTTTCAATCTGTACATCCAGTCCAGAACATTCGCTAAACGCTGCTTTGATGTCGCTGGCAATCTCGACGTAAAACCGATTGGTGGTAACGTAATTCAGCACATTTAAGTCAGCCATTACCCGCGCCTCCTATAACCATGACTGCGTTCACGTTGGAGCATAAGATCCCGTTGCAGTAACTCCAGCACACGATCGCTCAGTTGTTTGACTGCCAGGGGATCTTCCAGGAGTTGAGCAGCAAGCTGAGAGAGCATTGCCAGATCCTCAGGCTGGGGCAAGTCGAGAAAGCGGGCAGGTGCGGCGTAGGCTCCCGGTGAAACCGCAGGCGCTGGCACACGGCGATCGCTGGCGGCTTCAGAGCCGAGTGGTGTCAGTCGTGTCGTTGAGGATGATTCAGCCACGGGGTTTCTCCGCTGTGTTGCTACTGGTGACTCCGTCCGGCTGTGCCGCAAGCTGCGTACGAGACCGTTGGGCACGATTCAGCAAGGTTTGCATACGGCTAGCTTTGCTACTGCTACCGCGAGACTGGGGCATTGCCGCCTGTTGTGATGCTTGCTCGGCGGCAACATCCTGCCGTACCTTCTCCGCAATCTGCTCGTAGAGTGCTTTCATTTGTGGTGTCGCAAAGGTAGTGGGTTGGTCACCCAAAGACAAGAGAGTGGCTGCATCGTGCCCCTGCCGTACCGCCTGCGCTCGTTGGACAAGATGTGCCAGATAATCACCCTGGCGATCGCGCCCAGCAGCATTGCCCTGCCATTGTTCGCGCAACTGCTCGTAAACCGCTTGGGCATACCCCGTGCGACTCGCCAAATCAACCAACCGCACACTCAAGCCAGTCAAAACCGCAGACATCAGGGCTGGAATGAAGGGAATCCACAGCCCCTGATAGAGAAAGAGTCCATAACAAATGCCCCACAGTGCCAGCACCGTGACACCCAGCACCAGTAGGAAAAGCCCTAACCGTCGGTTGTAGAACGCCAGCAGCCCACTACCCAACGACCAGATCCAGATCCAAAGCACCTCGCTGGTTTCTGACCAACTCTGAATCAGCAAACGGTGATCCAACACAGCGCTGAGAATTTGGCTGACCGCATGGGCATGAACCTCGACCCCCAACATCGTTCGTGAACCAATTTGAGTTTTGATGTAGGGCGTGGAGAGAAAGTCTTTTGACACTTCGGATGAACTGCCTATCAGAACAACGCGATCGCGGATCAAGGCTGGATTCACTTTGTTTTGCAAAAGATCGACGATCGACACCTCGCGAACGATCGCTTGGGAACCTCGATAGTTCAACATCATCTGATAAGCATCGACATCCGCATGGGCGTAACTACCGAAACGGGCATCAAGACGATGGAGCACCTGCTTACCAAGCTGAATCTGACCGTTGGCATCCGGTTCCGGTTTAATGCCAGATCCCTCCAGGTAGAGCTGCGCCAGCGAAAAACTCAGCGATGGAATTTCGTTTTCAGGTCTGGCATCATTACAGAGATGAGCCGTGCGAGTGGGTTTACTCGGTTTTGCTGGTGTCGATACTAGCCGCACTCGTCGTACAACCTGGTCACGATCGGGTGAAAAGTCTGCAAAAGCGGCACCGCCTTCCGGTGTGCCGGGTGCAGGGGGTGAGCCGGGATGATTCTCGGTACTCAGCAAACAACCGGAAACAATAGTTTCGCTTTTTGCAATGATCTGCGTTAAACGCTTGCGTCCAGCAGGCAACCCTTGAGGGACATCGCGCGCGAGATCTAAGCCGATCGCACGGGGTTGATACCCTTCCAGTTTTTCCAGGGCGTTGGCAAACGTATCGTCGTGAATGGGAAACTGTTGCAGTTGTTCAATGTCATCATCGCCAATCGTGACAATGACAACGCGATCGTCTGGTTTCTCGTCGGGACGCCGCTGCGTAAAGTCGTCATACGCGGCTAGCTCAGAGGGCTCAAACCAACCAACCATCCGTCCGGCGACAAGGGGCACCGTCACGACCAGACTGGTCAGTAAGACGGTTTTGAGCATGGATTGTAGCGATGCTTTACCGAGTCGTGCCATGACGGATTCCGGTTTGAGAGTGAATGACGTGCTAGTAATCTGGCAATTAGGGCGAAGTAGCGGCTTGAATTTCTTGAACCCATCGTCTGCGATCGCGGTGCTCTAAATTCAAAATGTCTTCTAATGACCAGTGAAAATGTAGAGCGATAAAGGCTACCTCCTGGTGGATCTGTTCCAGCGGGTAGCCTATGACTCC
>JBBSHC010000626.1:0-3077 GCA_038253425.1 Leptolyngbyales cyanobacterium
CGTCGCCTCACTGATTGAAAACAGGTTGATTGACGAGTTGAATCTCTTTGTCAACCCGGTGGCGATTGGCAACGGAATGCAGATATTCGGCGATCGCACGCCGCTGAAACTGACGATCTCGACTGCTTACGCCAGCGGCATTGTGATCAATACTTACACGCCCCAATAGTGTTTTCGACAATCACCATTAGAAGGAAATCATCATGACAACCACGCAAAAAATCATACCCTGCCTCTGGTTCAACTTTAATGCTGAGGAGGCTGTCAATCACTACCTGAGCATCTTCAAGAACGGCAAGCTTTTGGAGGTTTCGCACTACGGCGATGCCATGCCCCAACACAAAGGCAAAGTGATGCTCCTGCTGTTTGAAATTGCAGGACAGCAGTTTCAGGCACTCAACGCTGGACCACAATTCCCATTCACTGAAGCCATATCTCTCAGTGTGGACTGCGAGACCCAGGCAGAAGTTGACACGCTGTGGAACGCATTGTCCGCTGGGGGAAGCGAAAGTCAGTGTGGTTGGCTGAAAGACAAGTTTGGACTGTCTTGGCAAATCGTGCCGCGATCGCTCACGGAAATGCTCAAGGACAAGGATGCTGACAAGGCAACGCGCGTGATGCAAGCCATGTTCACGATGAGCAAGATTGATATCGCTCGCTTGCAGCAAGCCTACGATCAGAAATAGTCCGAAAAGTACCATTCATCCGTCGGATGAATGGTACTTTTCTACATCAATTGACTGGTTCACATAAAGTTAACCCAGGAGTCCAACCCATGAAATACATCCTACTGATTTACATGGCAGAAAATGCGTTGAGTGAAACTGAGCGATCGCACTGTTATGTGGAATCCGCCCAGCTTGCCCAAGACCTCCATGCTAAAGGTAAGTTTTTGTCTACCGCCCCGCTCCACTCGGTCACAACGGCAACGAGTGTCCAGGTTCGCAATGGTAAAAGTCTCGTGACCGATGGCCCGTTTGCGGAAACGCGCGAACAACTCGGCGGGTTTTTCTTGATTGATGCCCAGGATCTGGATGAAGCGATCGCGATCGCCGCTCAGATTCCAGGCGCAAAAGTCGGCACCGTCGAAATCCGCCCCGTGATTGAAGTTGCGGGCTTGCCAGGCTAATCTCTTCAGCACATAGTTAGTTCACCACACCGTTTCACACGGATTTCTCAATCACTAGCCAACATAAGGAGCACACCATGAAAATTAATCCTTATCTGATGTTCAACGGCAACTGTGAGGCGGCGTTCAAGTTCTATGAACACTGCCACGGTGGTGTTTAATCGTTATTGTTACAGCGGCGATTCGGTCCTTCACAGCCCTGTCCGAAAATGGCGAGACAGGTTGCAAAATCCTCCTTACAGTCAAGGGAATTGTGATATTCAACCAATGGAATGTACATCCTGGATGCTGATTGCTGCTATCAGGCGTTATTGACTCACGATCCTCGGTATTCCCACGGGATGCGCAATGAGTGCATCATGAACGTTCAGAAGCGTTGTACTGAGGGTGTTTGACAAACTGTGCAAGGTCAGAGGACACACCAAATAATTGCACTTTCCAATACCGATCTATGGCAGCAGTTACCGACAGCAGGCATTGTGGCAATCCAATCTCGCAAAGGTTCTGGTAAGTCCAAAGCTATTCTCAAGCCGCTCATTCATCACTACAAACAGCAGGGGAAACGCATTCTTTCTGTTACGCCCAGAGTGGTGCTGGGATTGGAGCAGTGTGTCAAGTTTGAGATGCACTGGATTGATGAACTCGGTGAGACCAAGGAAGCACAAAGGTTACAGCTTGCTGGAGGGGTGTGCTGGGATAGTCTCTGGCGAATTGCGGAGCAACACTGGGATGTGCTGATTCTGGATGAGACCAGGTTGGGGCTAAAGCATTTAGCGACTGCAAACACGGCTGTCAGGCAACGGCGACCGCAAATCATGCTGATGTTATCCAACTTGATTCATCGGCTTCTCTCTCATGCAGGGTTGGTCGTAATGTGTGACGCGGATTTGACCAATACCGAGGTTGGTTACATTCAACAGTTCGCACCTACTGATACGTCAGTTTTTACCGTTGTTAATCACCACAGAGGAAACCCGTGTGCAATCGATTTCTACACCGATAAGCGTGAAGAGGTCGAACAGCAAATTTTTGATCATATCGAACAGCAGCTTCACGACGGTGTTGATCGCCCCATCATTATTACCGCCGACTCTCAAGCCCAGCTTCAAGCCTTAGAGACCCGACTGATCGAACACTTTCCTGTACTCAAGCAACGCTCCATTCGGATTGATCGAAGACAACGGAAGAGGAATGGGGCAAAGATTTTGTGGCTCGCCCTGACGAAGAGATTGCTCGCGTCAGACCGTTACTGCTGTTCTACTCACCTTCAATGGAAGTGGGTGTTTCCATTGAGTCCTCCTAGTAGTCAGTCAAACAATTAATGACGAGCAGCTTTGGTAAGATTAAGCTCGTAAACTCAACGTCAACCCGATGGCTAAGAAATACCATGTTGCTTTAACGACTGACGAGCGACAGTACCTTGAACAATTCACAACGACAGGAAAACACGCAGCTTACCAAATCAATCATGCTCGCATCTTGTTGAAAGCGGATTGTAATCAACCAGAGGGCAGTTGACGCAACAAAGATATCGAAGCCGCACTCGACCTCAGCCTCAGAACCATTGAACGAGTCCGACAACGATTTGTGGAGGAGAAGATGGAAGTAGCGCTGAAGCGTCGTCCAGGGGCAGGTCGAAAACGAGCAGTGACCGGAGAGGTCGAAGCTCATTTGATTGCTTTGCGTTGTAGCGACGCTCCGACCGGCGTTGGACGCTGGACACTGCGACTGTTAGCCGAGCGCATGGTTGAGCTAGAGTCTGTCGAACACATCAGTCATGAAAGTGTGCGGCAAGTGCTGAAAAAAACAAACTGCACCCCTGGAAACAGGAATGCTGGGTGATTCCACCGCAGCAGAATGCCGAATTTGTTTGGCGGATGGAGTCCGTTTTGGAGGTGTATCAGACTCTCTACGATGCCGCTTTTCCAGTTGTTTGTCTGGATGAAGC